>NZ_CAKVGN010000001.1 GCF_934747485.1 uncultured Brachyspira sp.
AATTATGATACACCTATGCTATACTTTAAGAAATTAAGGAATTCCTAACTGCAATATGTCTGGCTCCTGTGCAAAAACAATATTTTTTTATTATAAGAAAATTTACAATTTTTATTGTTTTCAAAACTTTATTCTCATTCCCCGCCCAAGCGGTTTTTAAATTTAATGATTATTTAACCGCACGGTAATCAAAGCATAAAACATAATTTTATTAACAATTACAATAAATCAAAAAACTAATATTAGCCAACCGTGCGTTAATAAATATTTTAAACTTAATAAAAACTTGGGTGGGCGTGAACATTTCTAAATATGCAATAAAAATAATTTAAATTAGAATTTTAAATACGCTATAAAAAATAAAGGGTGGGGTATGTAAATAAAATTTTAAAAATTAATTACACTCCCCGCCCTAAGAGGCTTTTTATACTCTTTGTTGTTTTTGTATTACTTTTCTTTTTTGTTTAGCACTCTTATTTTTGCCCCCGCCCAAGCAGTTTTTTAATTTAATGATTATTTAACCGCACGCTAAAAATATTTTATTTAAAATATTTGGTAATAATATAATTTAAATAACATATATAATTTAATTTACCGTGCGGTGAATTAGATTAAATATTTTTAAAATTACATAAGTTTGCAAAAATAGCTTTTAAAAACCTTGACAAATAGACTCTTTTAAGTAAAATGTTAGAAATATTTTTGTGGAATGTATTTTTCTTTAAGGAAATAATTTTTTATGATTAAGTTTTATAATTCATTAACTAGGCAAAAAGAAGAGTTTAAACCTATGAATGGTAATGATGTTGGAATGTATTCCTGCGGACCTACGGTTTATAATTATGCACATATTGGTAATTTTAGAGCTTATATATTTAGTGATTTGGTGAGAAGAGTTTTAGAGGATTATGGATATAATGTAAAGTTAGTAATGAATTTAACAGATGTTGATGATAAAACTATAAAAAACTCTAAAGAAAACCATATATCATTAAATGAATATACAAAAAAATATAAAGAAGCTTTTTTTGAAGATATAAAGACTTTAAGAATAAAACCTGCAACAGTTAATCCTTCTGCTACAGAACATATAAAAGAGATGATAGATATAATACAACTTTTAGAGAAAAACGGACATACTTATGAGGCAGATGGTTCTATATATTTTAAGATAAGCACATTTCCAGAGTATGGTGAATTAGCTAATCTTGACAAGCAGGAATTAAAAGAAGGAGCTTCCGGAAGAGTTTCAAGCGATGAATATGATAAAGAAAATGCAAGCGACTTTGTGCTTTGGAAGGCATATACAGAAGAAGACGGAGATGTTTATTGGGATTCACCTTTTGGAAAGGGAAGACCCGGCTGGCATATAGAATGTTCTGCTATGAGCTGCAAATATTTGGGCAAGCATTTTGATATACATACAGGAGGGGTTGATAATAAATTTCCTCATCATGAAAATGAAATAGCACAGAACGAGGCTGCTTTTAATGAGAAGTTTGTTAACTATTGGCTTCACTGTGAGCATTTAATTGTTGATGGCGAGAAGATGTCTAAGTCTAAAGGCAATTTCTATACTCTTAGAGATTTGCTTAATAAAGGTTTATCTGCTGAGGCTATAAGATATTCGCTTATGAACTCTCATTACAGAAAACAGTTAAACTTTACTATAGAGGGCATTAATCAATCTCAAAGTGCAATAGATAGAGTTAATGACCTTATATTTAGACTTAAAGATATTACTAAAACTGATGCTAATGATAGTGCTGTAATGAAAGAACTTGAAGAGGCTAACAAAAACTTCTTTGAATCTATTTATGATGATTTAAATGTTTCTGAGGCTTTAGGAATATTATTTAGTTTTATAAAGAGTATAAATATTTCTTTTGATTCTATTAATGTTAGTTCAAGAGATGCTATAATAAAGTTTATAGAGAGAGTAAATAATATAATAAACTGTTTTAATATGAATGGTGAAAAAGAAATAGAAAGTGAAGATGAAGAGAAAATTAATAAACTCATAGAAGAACGTACTTTAGCAAAAAAAGAGAAGAATTATAAAAGAGCCGATGAGATAAGAGATGAGCTTAACAGTATGGGAATAGAGATAATGGATACACCAAATGGCGTTAAATGGAAAAGAAAATAATATAGATTTAATTACTAATACTTATCAGCATATAAGCGGCATCGGTCCTAAAAAAGAAGCTTTACTCTGGGAGGAAGGTTTAACAGATTGGCAAAGTGTGTTAAAAAATATTAATTATTATGCAATGCCTAACTCTATAAGAGAAGCTTTAAAAGATGAGCTTCCAAAATCTATATATAATTTGAAATCAAAAAATTATGATTATTTTTTAAAGAAGTTTCCAAACTCAATACTATATAGACTTTACCCTATGTTTATGGATAAAACTGTATTTTTGGATATAGAAACTACAGGTATGAAGCCAGCAAAGTCTTATGTTACAGTGATAGGCTGCTATGACGGAAAAGATATGCAGGTGTTTGTTCATGGTAAAAACGAAAGAGATTTTTTAGATTATATAAAAAATTATTCTATTGTTGTTACTTTTAATGGTTCTTGTTTTGATATACCTTTTTTGGAGAGATATTTTAATACAAAGATAAAATGTGCTCAGATAGATTTACGTTTTGTATTAAAGGATTTGGGATATACTGGAGGATTAAAAAAGATTGAGCAAGATGTCGGTATTGATAGGGGAGATGATATGCTTGGTGTTAATGGATATACGGCAGTTCTGCTTTGGAATTATTATATAGACACCAAAGATGAAACAGCAATAGATTCTCTCATACATTATAATTTGCTTGATACTATTGATTTGGAATATTTATTATGTTTGGCATACAATAAATATGCAGAGAAATATAATACTGCACTTTTAGATTATAAAATACTTCCTTCTGTAAGTAAGTATAAACCTAATAAAAAATTAATAGATTATCTTCACAAACATCCGCATAAATATTCACCTAAGAACGATGATTAAAAATTTTTAATATGCTTGATCTAATATAGTTGTAATAGCATCGTGAGTCATAGCTTTAGGCAGTTTATCCATACCGCTGTATGTTAGAGCTATATCTGCAACATTATTGAATTTGCTTCTGTCTATATTTATTTCATTAAGTCTTCGAGGAAGATTTAGGTCGTGAAGAAGTTTTTTAATATATTCACCGCTTTGGCTTGCTATTTCAAAAGGAGTCATTTCTGGATCAACTCCATTAATAAAATCTGCAAGTATAGTATATTTGTCAGGTACAACAGGTATATAATATTCCATAATATGCGGAAGAAGCAATGAAGAAATAATAGATTTATTAACAGAATACATATTATTTATTGCAATAGATAAAGCCCTTGAAGCACCGAGATTTGCATTAGAACTAGCCATAGCACACATCATATTAGCCATAGCTATATTTGAAATATTTTCCACATTTGAGCTGTCTAATATAAGTTTGCTTAATCCCTTTATGCTTGATTTCATTGCATTTTTAATTAGAGGGGCATTAATATCATTTAGAGTTGTACTCATATACAAATCAAAAGCCATAGCAAATACGCTTAAAGCACTGCTTATAGAATATTTTACAGGTACAGTTGTATATAATGCGGGGTCTATTATACAATCTCTTGCATATATGTTTTTATCAGTAGACTCTTTGCATATTCCGTCATATTTATCTACCAAATACATTCCGGTAGTCATTTCAGATAAAGAACCAAGTATAGTAGGCACCGATATTAATGGGAATGGCTTGTGATATGCAGTTTGACCTGAGACATAATCAGAAGCCTCACCGCTATTAGTAACTACAACAGAAGCTCCTTTAGCTATGTTTTGTACTTTAAATCCGCCTATAGCAACTAAACATTCCGCTTTGCTGTATCTAATTAAATTAGCTATAATATCTGATTCATCGCTGTTGGAGTTTGAATTAACTTTAGAGTAAACCATAACATTCATTAGATTATCTTCTAATTTGCTTACAATTTTATCTATTACCCCTATTTGATTAAAAGAATTTCCATCTGTTACAATAACAACTCTTCCGCCGTATTGCTTGATGGTGTCATGAAGACATTCTATAGAATCAACGCCGAATTTTATTTTTGTTGGTAGTTTAAACTCTATTATAGCCATATTTACTCATCATAATAAAAATTAATTTTACTGCATTAATTCTCGGAAAAAGTATGTTTATTGTTTAAATTAAATATTAATTTTTGTGTATAGTGAATATTTAGGAGCTTATGAAAAATATTTTTGAGTTTTTTCTTAAACTTTTCCCGCGTACGAGCTGTACCACCTTGCCGCATTACTCGTCGTAAGGGCTTTCCGCACGGTAATGCTATACTTTAATTATAACTTCTTAGTCGTGCGGGGGCTAGTCCCCGCAAATAATTAAAACATAAAATTTTATTGTTCTTTTTCCCGCCTTCGCGGTGCGGACTTCGTCAAAAGAACCAAAAAGTGCAAATACTATAGCCAATATATTATGAATATGTATTTTATAAAATAATATTTATATTTTAGTCTAAAAAATGCAGTTCTTTTGCTTCTTTTATACCAATAAAAGAAGTGGGGTCTGGGGCAAAGCCCCAGATATTAAAAACAAAATATAATTTTATTTTTGATAAAATATAGTTGTTTAGGTATATCTAAATTTAATTATCTAATAATATTTCTGCTGTCATAATATTCCTGCCATCTGCGGCCGAGTTTTTGTGCTTTTATTTTTACGGCATTATTAAAATAGTGCTTTAATTTTGGTATATCATCTTTATTTTCTTTTGCAACACTTCCTATAAGATTTTCTACTACTGTAGACATATTGATATTTCCATCAGCATAGTAATATGAATGAAGTGCTGACTGATAATAAACTGATACTGCTTCAGCTGTGCTCATTATAGAATTAAGCTCCTGAAGTTTTGTATTATCTTCGCTTATTCCGTTTCTAAGTTCATTAAAAGTAGTGGCAAGTACATTAACTACATCATAATCTATATTTATATCAATGTTGGCAAGCTCAAATAAACTTTCGCATTGATTTGTTATTATTTCGGATTCTAATTTTATATCTTTTATAGGCTCAACAGTTTCAAAATTAAATCTTCTTTTCAAAGCACTGCTCATCTCATTAATGCCTTTATCTCTTGTATTTGCTGTAGCTATTATATTAAAACCAGTGTTTGCAAATAATACTCTGTTTTGTTCTGGTATATTCATTATCTTATCGCTTAATATACTTATTAAAGAGTCTTGTATTTCAATAGGGCATCTTGTAATCTCTTCAAATCTCGTTATAAAACCATTGCTCATACCTGTGTAAATAGGAGAAGGTATTAATGCTTCATCAACAGGACCTTTTGCAAATAGTAAAGCATAGTTCCAAGAATATTTTATATTATCTTCATTAGTTCCTGCAGTTCCTTGTATTGTGATTGTACTGTTTCCGCTTATAGCTGCAGATAAAAGTTCGCTGAGCATTGTTTTTGCAGTTCCGGGCTCTCCTACAAGCATTAATCCTCTGTTGCCTGCTAATGTAATTATTGCCCTTTCAACTAAAGCATTATCTCCGTAAAACTTTTTTTTAATAATTTTACCGTCTTCAAACTTTTTGCCAAGTATAAAATCTCTCACCGCTTGAGGGGATAATTTCCAATTTTTTGGCTTTAGGTTTTTATCTCTGCTTTTTAATATTTCTAATTCTTCTTTGTAAAGCTCTTCCATTAATGGTTTTTGATGTTGATTATTATTTTCTTGCATTTTATTCTCTTTTGATTTTAATATAAAATAATTTTGACGATAGTATATATTAGAAATAATTTGTTTTCAAACTTTTAGCGTTTTTAATATAAATTTATATAAAATATGAACTATAAATTGTTTTAATAATTATTATAAAATATAAAATAAATATAGATTTGATTCATGTTTTATATATGTATTTGTGTGTATCAATTAGATGTAATTTGGCTCTTTTGAGTTAAATATTTTGTGACTGTTTTAAATGTAGTTTAATTGTAGTAACAGTAATGAAATTTTACATAAAAATAATAATTATATTCACAAAAATGTAAAAATTGACAGAATATAAATTTTTATTATTATTAATATGTAAGGAGGATTTTTATATGATATATGCAATAGTTCCGCCAAAATGCATTGAAAGCGATACTGATTATTATCATATATTTGAGGCCTATTTTAACATCAATGATAATACCATAACTATTAATATGCATTCTATATCGAGCTTGCATATTAGAATAAAGCCTAAATATAAGAATATGGTAAACAATAATTTTAAAGAGAATTATATTTCTATTAATGTGGAATCGAAAGACGGTAAAAACAAGATGTTAAAATATAAATATTATAAAAACAATAACGGCATATTTATGACTGAAAACAGAGAAGATACTATAGTTGTAGCTGTTTTATTAAGAAATCATTTATGCAGTAATTGTGCTCAATTTTTGTTCGGAGGGCAGTGAGTTTTTATATTTTGATATGTTCTGTAATTATCAATAAAGTTGTCGTATGGATATCTTTTAAAAGAGTCTCTGTAAACGTTTTCTAATAATTTTTTAACTAAATTTATTTTTTCTTTGAATGTTTTATTTTTATCTTTTATTTTATTAAATTCCAAAAAAAATGATTTTCTTACTATATTCATAAATATATTAATTCTTATCATTTCATCAAAGATTATTCCGTTTGGTATTTTGATTTTTTTTATAAGAATAAAAAATATAGATAAGAAATATAATAAACTTAATATTCTAATAAAATATATTATCGTGAAATCAGCACCTACTTTGTCTATGTATATGCCTAATATGTTATAATATTCTCCTCTGGAGTTTAACCCTTGAATAATAAATACAGCTAAAAAATATGGTATAAGATGCAATAGCCTTTTTATAGTTTTATATAAAGACTTTGTAAGTATTATATGAATTATAAATAAGGCTACCACTATATATATTAATATATTTACTTTTACAGTAAAAATGATTATGAATAGGAATAAAGCTAATATTATAGAAGCTATATATAGCATTTTATTTATTTACGCGTTCAACGTAGCTGTCATCTCTAGTATCTACTTTAATTTTATCACCGATGTTTATGAAAAGAGGAACATTAACTTCTATGCCTGTTTCCAATTTAGCAGGTTTTAAAGTACTTCCTGTAGTGTCGCCTTTAAAACCAGGCTCTGTATATGTAACTTCTAAAATCACATGTATAGGGAATCTTACAGCAGTAACTTCATCGTTTATATATTGCAAATCAACTTCGCTGTTATCTAAGAGATAGTATTTGTTATCTCCGAGTATATCTTCATTAACATGCACTTGTTCGTAGTTATCAAGTATCATGAATATATACTCATTTCCTTCATTATATAAGTATTGAGCTTTCTTGTAAGCAATATCAGCCTCTTCAACAGTTTCAGTAGAAGCAAAAGTTTTTTCAACCATATTGCCTTTAATCATGTTTTTTAATTTAGTTCTTACATTAGCTTTTCTCTGCTGAGCTCTGTGAAAGTGAGCGTCTATTACTAAGTAAGTTTCGCCGTCTAATATAATAGCATCGCCTTTTCTTAAATCATTAACGTCCATAAATATAAATCCTCTAATTATAATATATTTTTTATGATTGATAGTTTAAGCATTATATTTTATTAGCAGAAAAAAAGCAAATAAAATTGATTTAAATTATAGTATTAAAAACTATTGATTATTATTAAAAAAGTAATTCATATAAACTTTTATTTCTAAATAAATAATAAATTTTAAAAGAATAAACTAGCCTCTAAACCAATCTTGCTTTCCATTTTTCTAAAAGCATAAAGCTGTCTAGAGCGGAGATATTCATATTTTACAGCAATTGTAAATCTATAAATCTCTATTCCTAAAGCTACAGATATAGAAGGCGACCATCTATAAATAGACTCTATTGCTTTATATCCTTCTCCAGCATTTTTTCTATTTATTTTATTAAGTTCATCATATTCTCCAGCTATATAAACTCCTGTAATTAAATTCATCTCTCCCCACAAAGGAAATCTAAAATCACTTCCTGCATATAAAGTAAGTATATTAACTAAATTAGACTTTTTAAAACCAGTAATGGCAAATAAAGTCCCCCCATAAAAAGAAAACCAACCCCATCTATAATATGCCGCAATATGCATCTGTTCAAAACCTACATCTATAAACTCATCATTATCTTTATCATGCAATGAGCTATCTCCTAATATATCTCCTCCCATATGATAACATATATGTTTTAAAGGAGAGAATCTTATTTTGAGTTTATTTTTAAATATATAGTCAATATATGCTTCTACTTGCATATATGTGCTAAATAAGAAACTAGTGCCGTATAGTTTATCGTATTTATATTGATAATGAGCAAAATTAAACTTTGCAGAGTAAGCGACACCTATTCTAATTCTATGAGTTTCTTCATTTATATTAAAAGCTATAGGGGATAATTCTGTTGATAATGTTGGGCTATGAAATATTATTACTTTATCTATAGTAAAATTTTTATTATTATAAAGCTTATTTGGATTAAATATTGTTCCAAACCAGAATTTTGTATTATAATTATTTACATCAGTAAATCCAGTGAAGTATTTATCAGTTTCTGGGTTTCTTAGAGGGTTATATTTCCACTTAGTTTTTACTTTTTGGGAATAATTATCCATTTTTTGTTCTATAGATAGGTTTGTATTTTGAGCATTTAATATGAAAGATAATAGGATAAAACACGTTAATATATATTTATTCATTTTTCGTTTTCTTAAGCATTTTTTAGCGATGATTATATGTTTTTTAAATAAGTTGTCAATATTTTAATTAAAAATAATGATGTTAATTTAAATCTTTACTTGCAAAAAATTATTATTTTGATAAAATATATACAAATACATACTAGTAGAATTTTATAAATTTACACTAAATTATAAGAATTTCTAATACGATAATATTTTTTAGAGTTTTAAGGAGTAATATAATATGTCTGATATAAATAAAAAAGCAGCAGATGGCATAAATGAATTTGGTAAATCTTTTAGAGTTTTATTAGTAGATGATTCGGCATTTGTGGTAAAACAATTGCAGCAGATATTGGTATCAGAACAGTATACAGTAGTAGGTACAGCAGAAAATGGTGAAGAAGGCGTAATGATGTATAAAGAATTAAAACCAGATTTAGTTACTATGGACATTACTATGCCTAAAATGGATGGTATTACAGCTCTTACTAAAATAGTAGAGTTTGATAAAAATGCTAAAATTGTTATGGTTAGTGCTTTAGGTAAAGAGGATATGGTTAAAAAAGCACTTCTTGCCGGTGCTAAAAATTATATTACTAAGCCTTTGGATAGAAAAAAAGTTTTAGAGCGTATAAAAATGGTTTTAGACAAGAAATGATTTAATAATATGGTATCATTAATTTGAGTAGCAGCAGTTTAAATGAAAAATATTTAGAATTATTCAAGGAGTTTATATATAATAAAAGCGGTATTCGTTTTAACCTTATCAATCAGGTAATATTAGAATCAAGAATACAGTCTTCTATGAAAGAGAGAAATATTGCTAATGTAGAAGATTATTTTCACCTTATTTCAAATGATAAAAATGAACTAAAGTTATTTTTAGATAATATAACTACAAATCTCACTAAGTTTTTTAGAACAGAGAGTAATTTCGATTTATTAAAAAACAAAGTTTTGCCTATAATATTAAACAATAAAAGATATTCAGAGCCTATACGCATATGGAGTTCTGGCTGTTCTACAGGAGAAGAAGCGTATTCCATAGCAATGACTTGTATGGAAACACCAAATATATATAGAAGTAATGTAAAGATATATGCTACGGATATTTCTATTCAATCTTTAGATGTGGCAAAAAAAGGCATTTATGATAAAGATAAGGTTGCAAATATAAGTGAAGAATACTTGATTAAATATTTTGATGAGATGCCTAATGGAAAATATAAAGTAAAAGATGATATAAAAGATATGGTTACTTTTGAATATCATAATCTTATCACTCCTAATAATAGATATTTAAATATGGACATAGTTTTTTGTAGGAATGTGCTTATATATTTTGATAATGAATCTGTTAAATTGACTGTTAATAGATTTTATGATATATTAAATAAACATGGTTTTTTATTTATAGGACATAGCGAGTCTTTATTTGGGCTTGATACAAAATTTAAATTTAATAATATAGATAATTCGATTGTATATACCAAAAGTGAGGAGGTATTTTAATGTTTAGAAAAAATGAAATATCAGAATCAAATTCTATAATAGGTGAAGGTTCATATTTTAAAGGTGAGTTTACACTTAATGGCAGTTTAAGAATAGATGGTTGTTATGAGGGGGATAATCTTGAAGTTGATAGCCTTACTGTAGGAAATAGCGGAAAGGTAAAATCTAATATAAAAACTAATTCAGCTGTTATAGAAGGAATAGTAGTAGGAAATATTGAGGCAAAAAACAGAGTAATGCTTATGCCTACAAGCAGAGTTCTTGGAGAGATTCGCACACCTGAACTTATTATACAGAATGGCGTTATACTTGAGGGTGTTTGTATAGTATCGCCTGACCCTAAGACTAATCCTAAAGAGACTATACTTAATTTGTATAATTCTAATAATCAACAATAATTAATATGCCTTATTTATATGATGTTGAAAGAAAAATTAATGCAAGAATCATTATTGCAACTTTAGTAGGTATTATCTTAACTGTTGTATTATCTTATTTATTTATTTCAAATTATATAGAGAAAAAAAGAATTAGATATATTTATGATTATATAGCATTAGAAGATTATGATAATGCTTCTTTTATATTTAAAGACCTTCATAGCAGGAAACCTTTAAATAAAAATATATTAATGGCAGGCATAGATTTATATTATAATATTCTTTTAATAACTACAGATAAAGATGTCATTACAACAGCAAGTGAAAATATTACTAAATATGCAAAGCAGATGTTATTAACATCAAAGTTTATAAAGAACAAGTATATAATATATCAGAGATTAGCTTATGGATTTCAGAGGCTTGGCAGTTCTTATTATATTGATTCTTATAATTCTTATTTAGAGGCTATAAAAAATGGCGATAATAGAGTATCTACAGTGATAGAGCTTGCTAAGATATGTTATAAGATTGGATATTATAAAGAGGCGATAGATAATTTAGAATATGCTATAAAAAGGGATACAGAGAATAATAAAGAGTTTTTAAACTTGGAATTATATTATGAACTTGCTGTTGCTTATGAAGGAAATAAAAATTACACCAAAGCAATACAAATACTTTCTTATATAGACGGCAAGTTTAACAATGATTATAAGCTTGAGGCTAAATCTTATTCTAAGCTTGGGGATTTATATTACAGGCAGGGCTTATATAAAGAAAGCGAATTTTTTTACAAAAAAGCATTATTATTAGATGACAAAAATCCTGATTTATATTATAGTATAGGGGAATTATTTAGAAGAACAAAGCGTATTAATGAAGCAATTGCTATGTTTAGAGAAGCATTAAAAATAGATAATAACTATAAACCCGCTAGGGACGCATTAAGGAGATTATAGTATATATGTTTAGTTGGTTGTATAATATGTTCTCAAGTGATATGGGAATAGATTTAGGTACTGCAAACACTTTAGTTTATGTTAAGGGAGAGGGGATTGTTTTAGCAGAGCCTTCTGTGGTTGCTATAGAAAAAAGCACTGGGAATGTTATAGCTGTTGGTAATGAGGCTAAAAGAATGTTGGGTAAAGTACCAAATTCTATAGCAGCTATTAGACCTATGAGAGACGGGGTTATTGCAGATTTTGAAACTGTTGAAAAAATGATAAGATATTTTATCAATAAAGTTCACAATAAAAAAACTTTAGTAAAACCGAGGATTGCTATAGGTATTCCTACAGGCATTACAGAAGTTGAGAGGCGAGCTGTACGTGAGAGCTGTGAGCAGGCGGGAGCGAGAACTATATTTTTAATAGAGCAAGCGAGGGCTGCTGCAATTGGTGCTGATATGCCTATTAATGAACCTCATGGCAATATGATTATAGAGATAGGGGGCGGTACTACTGAGGTTGCTGTGCTTTCACTTGGAAGTATGGTACGCAGTGCTTCCATACGTGTGGGCGGCGATGAGCTTGATGATGCTATAATAAAATATATGCAAAGAACTCACAACTTATATATTGGTGAAAAAACTGCAGAAGAGATTAAGATTAATATTGGGCATGCTTATAAGGGCGATATATCTAAGACTATGGACATAAGAGGACGCGATTCCGTATCTGGTCTTCCTAAAACTTTAACTATCAACAGTGCTGAAGTAAAAGATGCTATATCAGATATATTGCTTGAAATATTGGAGGCTGTAAAATATGTACTTAATCAAACTCCTCCAGAGATAGCTGCTGATATTGTTGAGAGAGGTATTGTTATGAGCGGAGGAACTTCTTTACTTCCTGGTTTTACAGATTTAATATCTATAGAGACAGGGGTTCCTGTTATACTTGCTGAGAGTCCTCTTACTTGTGTGGCTATTGGCTGCGGTAAGTTTATAGAAGAGACTAGAAATTTAAAAAATTATAGAAGATTTTCTTAAAAAGTGAATAATATATTAAAACACAAATTGCTTATACTTTATATTACGCTTAGTCTTGTGGCGTCTATATTTATGGTGCTTAATAGGAGTAATTTTGTTTTTGACTTGCGTTCTATATATGCACTTGGTGTTTATCCTGTACAGAATGCTACACAAAACATATCTAAGGCTTTTGTCTATCTTTATACAAGCATTACAGATATATTTACACTTCAAAGTCAGCTTCAAGTGCTTAGAGATAGAATAGCAGAATTAAACGGCACAGCTTTAGAATATGAACAGCTTCGTCAGGAAAACTCAAGGTTAAGAGCATTATTAAATGAAGCTCCTACTGATGAATACCCTTTAGAATATGCTGAGATAGTTTCAAAAGACCCTCAAAACTTTTACAACACTATAGTTATTAACAAAGGAAGGGCTCATGGTATTGTTGTGGGTATGCCTGTTATATCATATAAAAGCGGATACAAGGGGCTTGTCGGCAAGGTTGTGGAAGTGAGAAAATACAACAGCAGAGTTTTATCTCTTATAGATGAAAGGTCGCAAATATCTGTTATGCTTGAGAGTTCTAAGGCTACTGGTATTATGAGCGGTCAGAATCCTCGTTCCACTCAAACGCATTTGCAGTATATAGATTTGCAGATTGATGTTGAAGAGGGAGAAAAAGTTTATACTAGCGGAATGGGCGGAGTTTTTCCGAGCGGAATATTGGTTGGAAATGTATTTAAAGTTGAGAAAAAGAATTACGGACTCTTTCACGATTTGTATATTGAGCCTATAGTTGATTTTTCAACTTTAGAGAATGTGTATGTGATAAAAAAGATTCCAGACAGAGAAATTATTATGCTTGCTAATGAAGAATATGAAGAGGGTGAAGTTACAAATAAATGAAAAGAGCAATAACTGTTATAATAAGTTCACTATTACTTTTAATAATACAATCTTCACCTGCTTATGATTTGATTAGAATAACATTAGGTGCTAAGCCTGATTTGCTTCTTATATTTTTAGTATTTTTATCGTTTAGATATGGTTCTTTTGAAGGAGTTATATACGGCTTTTTTATAGGAATAATGCAGGATATTGTTTCAAGCTCTACTTTTGGTTCTTATGCCATAATATTTCTTAATATTGGTTTGGTTGTTGGATTCTTTAACAGCAGAATATTTATTAAGCAAATTGCAGCTGGTATATTTGTTACTTTAATTGGATATTTAATAAAGATTATAGCTTTATTTTTTGTAATGGCAATATATGCCGATTTATCAAGTGTTGCAGTGCTTATGCGTTCTGAGTTATTTATAGGACTTCCTCTCACAGTAATACTTTCTTCGCCATTGTTTATATTATTTGAAAAGATTGCCCCTATAGTGTATGACAAAAACAAAATACATGTAGATGACAGCACCAAAACATACGAAGATTGATTTTTTTAACATATACAAAAAATATAAAAATGATATTATAATAAAATAAATAATAAAATATCCGATTATCTTTTTAGGATAATGTATGAAATTAAATATAAAAAATTTAGGCAGAATAAAAGAAGCCGAAATAAAAATAGACGGCATCACTACAATAGCAGGTGAAAATAATACAGGCAAAACAACAGTAGGAAAGGTATTGTTTTCTTGCTTTAATTCATTGAATAATATTGAAAAAGAAATATATTCAGATAAAGAATATTCTGTAGAAAAGGAAGTTTATAATCTATATCATTCACTATTACCGTATATAATCCTTAAAACTAAAAAAATAAAAAAGATGTATGATGTGCTTAAAAATATATCATGTGATTTATATTCTGATTATATAAATACTAAAAAAAATATATATGATATTTTAGTAAATACTTTTAAAGAATATGTTGATATAAAAGATGAAAATATTATTGACTATATAAAAAAAGCATCTAAAAAAATAGAAGAATATATTAATATACCAGATGAAAAAATAGGTTATAAAAAAATAGAAGAATATTTCAATGAAATGTTTAATAATCAAATAAACAGCAGAATAGAAAGAGATACTATAGCTGAAATTAATATATTAGATTTGTATTTTAAATTTATAGATGATAAATGTATAGAAACAAATCTGAACTATTCAAATAAAAGAAATATATATTTCATAGATAACCCTTTTATTTTTGATAGAAATGATTATTCATATTCTTTGTCTGTACAGGAGTCGCATTTAATAAATAATATATTATATTCAGAAAAACCAAGCACATCAGATAAAATTTTAGCAGAAGAGAAATTAAAGAAAATATATGAAAAATTATCAAAAGCTGTAAATGGTAAAATTTTAGAAAAAGACAAAGAATTTTATTTAGAGGAAGAAATTTTTTATGAACCTATATCAATACATAATTTATCAGCAGGTTTAAAATCTTTTGCTATTATAAAAATGCTGTTAGAGAGAAATGCATTAAAAGAAGATGATATTTTAGTATTAGATGAACCAGAAATACATCTTCATCCTAAATGGCAGCTTTTATATGCTGAAATAATAGTGCTTTTACAAAAAGAATTTAATATATATATTTTAATAACTACTCATAGTCCTTATTTTTTGGAAGCTATAGAGATGTATTCAAAACTACATGGTATGCAGGAAAAAACTAATTATTATTTATCAGATATAGAAAATAAATATTCTGTTTTTAAGTTGGTAAATGAAAGTATAGAAGATATATATAGTTTAATGGCTCAGCCTATAGAGAAGTTGGAAAACTTAGAAAATAGTTTTGATGAGTAATTTTGATAAAGTAATTTAATTATGAGACAAGATATAATAGATAGTTTGCCTGATATATTAAAAAATAATATAGATACTCTAAAAAATACTTCTTTAGACACTTGTAATAATCATTATATGACAGATAGTAAATTTACTGTTATTGATTTTGATAAAGTTGCAAAGTGTTATAAAGATGATAAAAATTTATATAATTTACCAGCATCTAATGATGCACTATATATTATGGATAATAGTCATTTATATTTTTTAGAGTTTAAAAATGGTAAAATTGAAATAGATAATATAAAAACAAAAATATATGATAGTTTATTTATATTGTCAGATATAAAATATAATGACGGAAGTAAATATATAGAAAGCATAGTTGAGTTTTCGAAATCGAACATAGAATATATATTGATTTATAATTTTTATAAGAATTCAAAATATATTTTTAATAATCATATCTATAAAAAAGCAAATAACGAAACACAATTATATGGCGGAGTATTAAAATTAAAAAAATTTATTTTAAAAGATATTAATTTGTATAGTGAAAATGAGTTTAAAAATAAATTTATTTCTAAATTAAAAAATTAATAAAATTATTTATGCTCTCGGTTTTGTTTTTTTTTGTTGTTTTGCTGATTATTTTGCTGCTTACTTACCAAAGAAGCAAATATAACTCTTCCAGCTTCTTTATGAAGTACATTGTCTATTTCTATATCTACACTTTTACCTATTAAATGTTTAGCATTCTCTACAACTATCATAGTGCCGTCTTCTAAATAACCTAATGCCTGCTTATCTTTACCCTCTCTTATCAAATCTATCTTTATAGTTTCTCCAGGAAGCACCACAACTTGCAAGCAATTAGCTAAATCATTAATATTTAATATATCAACACCATGAATAGAAGCTACCTTCATCAAGTTAAAATCATTCGTAATTACTTTAGCGTCCATTTTTTTGGCAAGCTCTATAAGTTTTAAATCCACTTCCTTGATGTTTGGAAAATCTATATCTGTTACAGAAAGCAATATATTTTTTGAAGATTTCATTTTATTTAATATTTCTAATGCTCTTCTTCCTCTTATTCTTTTTTGCGGGTCTCTTGAATCGCTCAAAAATTGTATTTCTTTTATTACAAACTCTGGAAGTATTAAAAGACCGTCAAAAAATTTTTTCTCTGCTATATCATATACCCTTCCGTCTACTATTACAGAAGTATCTAATATTTTGGCTGTTTTTATTTTATCAGTTTTTGTTAGTTTTAGCATGTTTGATATATTTGGTATAAGTGATGATATTACAGAAAAAGTTAAATATCCTTCAATAAATAATATTATAAGTTTTTTGTTTAATGATAAATTGATGCCTATTATATTTATAACATTTAGAGTAAGTATAACAGTTATTAATGTAATAAAGAATGATATAAAAATTACAAAAGTTGTTTTTGAAGACCTTTTTCTTATAAAAAATAAATCTAATAATATTATAATAGCAGAACTAACAACAAAAAATATAATAGTATTTATATTAAAAAGTTTATTATAAATATAGTCAAATATGAGTGCTAAAATAGAACAAGCAAAATAAATTATTCTCCACATAACAGTTTCTCCTTAAAAACTAAAAAGAGCTCGAGTTATTTTTATGTTTTTATATTTTTTTTATTAGTTTCAAATAGAATAAATTAATAAATATTTCACTCTTCTTTTTTCTTTTTTTTGGCAGGCTTAGCAGCAGCTTTAGTTGGTTTAATAAGTTCTTTTTCAGCAGGTTTAGTTTTAAACTTTTTAGCTGATTTTTCTAATGCATTAGATACTATATCTTCAATTTGGTCTTTATCTTTTTTTAATGCTATACTAATTTCATTTACTATAAACATATATGCTTTTTCATATAAACGTTTTTCGCTTGCGGATAGTTCTTTTAATTTATTTCTAGTAAACAAGCTTCTTGCTACTTCTATAGTATCTTCAATTTCACCGCTTCTTAATTTTACTTCATTTTCCTGATAACGAATTTTCCAATTATTTTCTATATCATGGGGTTTAGTTTGCAATAAATTCAAAAAATTTTCAGCTTCTGCTTTAGAGATTATTTTACGTATACGATATTCTTTAACTCTATTTATAGGAACTTTTAATGTAATATTTTCGCCTTCGCATTCAAGTATATAACATTCTACAACGGAAGAATTTACTTTATTGTCTGATATGCCTACAACCTTACATATTCCATACATAGGGTAAACAACATAACTATTTAGTTTATACATATTATTTATTAAATTAAACCTTTAATTTATTTATAGTAATTTATTCTACTAAATTTAAAAAATACCTAAAATTATTATATACTAAAAAACCAAAAAATCAAGGACAAAATGAACATCAGGCATTATGCAAAAACTCTTTGACAATTTTGTTATTAGGTTATAAAATCAGTATTGTATTTATAAGTTTATTATGAGGACAATAATGAGTAAGATAGTTAGTGTTGGAAATATACTAATAGGAGGGGGGAATCCTGTTAGCATACAATCTATGACAAATACTGATACGAGAAATGTTAAAGAAACTGTAAGTCAATTAAAATCTCTTGAAGAGGCTGGCGTTGATATTGTAAGGCTTGCTGTGCTTGATATTGAGGCTGCTCAAGCTATAAAAGAGATAAAAAAACAAACTAAAGTTCCTTTAATAGCGGATATACATTTTGATTATAGGCTTGCTTTAGAGAGTATGAAAAGCGGTATTGATGCTTTGAGGCTTAATCCGGGTAATATAAAAGATAAAGAGAAAGTAAAAGAGGTGATAAAAGAGGCAAAAGACAGAAATTTAACTATAAGAGTTGGTGTTAATGGCGGAAGTTTGGATAGGGCTATATATAAAGAAGTAAATGCTCAAAATATGGTAAAAAGTGCCTCTGAGCATATAAAATTAATGGAAGACTTAAATTTTACAAATATAAAAGTATCATTAAAAGCATCTGATATAAAAACTACAATAGAAGCAAATACATTATTTAGAGAGAAATTTGATTATCCTATACATTTAGGAGTTACAGAGGCTGGTACATTAAGAAGTTCTTTAATTAAGAGTACAAGTGCTTTATCATATTTACTTATGCAAGGAATTGGCGATACTATAAGATATTCTATTACTGGAGACCCTGTTGAGGAAGTGATGGCAGGAAAGATGCTTCTTAAGTTTTTGGGTTTAAGAAAAGAGCCTTCTGTTGAGATAATATCATGCCCTACTTGCGGAAGATGTCAGGTGAATGTTGAGGAGGTTGCTAGTTTTATAGAAAAGCATGTGCAAAATATAAAGAAAAATATCACTATTGCTATAATGGGTTGTGTGGTTAATGGTCCGGGAGAGGCTAAGCATGCAGATTTTGGTGTGGCAGGAAGTGCAGACGGTAATTTTATATATTTTGAAAAAGACAATGAGCCTATAAAGGTATCAAAAGAAAATATTATAAGTTTTATCACAAAGAAGATAGAAGAGTTTTAGGGTGTACTGAAAATTTTTATTTTATAAATTTTGTTATTCTTTTCCTGCCTTCGCAGCCATATCTAAAGGTACTTCCTTTGGTCGCGGGGCTGACTTCGTCAAAGAACCAAAAAGTGCAAGAGTTTTAACTTTATATTTTAGGAATATATATTGAATATTTATATTTTAATTTCTATAGAGATAGGATTTATGAAAATGTAGTTCTTTTGCTTCTTTTATACCAATAAAATAAGTGGGGGTGCGGGGGCTAGTCCCCGCAAATATCTAAAAATAAAAAATTTATTTTTTGACAATACATAGTTGTTTAACTATATTATAATTTAATAAGTTTATTAATAATAAGTTTACTAAAAAGAATAATTATTATTATAGAGAGAAGATTTTATGACATCAAAGAAAAAATATTATCTATTAATTTTAGTTGTAGCAGCGGCATTAATTGTTACACTTTTTGTTTATAGAAATAAAGAAAAATATATATCTACAACAATAGCAATAAGCGACACTATATTAAACATCACAGCACAAACTACAGAAAAGAAAATGTATGATTTAGTAGCTTCTATAACAAATGAAATTAACAGAATGGATAATATATTAAATCCATATAATGAAAATAGCGAAATAGCAATTATAAACAAAAAAAGTTTAGAAAATAAAGAAGATGTTCTCAAAGTAGAAGTTTCTGAGGATATGGCACATTTATTTGAAACAGGATTAAGATATTCTAAGATAAATCCTTCTTTTGATATAAGCGTAAGACCACTGATTGAACTTTGGGGTTTTGGCGTGAAAGAAAATCAAACTGTGCCAAAGAGAGAAGAGATTGAAAGTGCATTAAAAAAAATAGATTATTCAAAGGCGAGCATTATTACTAATAACGGCAGGAAGTTTATAGAGCTTAAGAGTAATTTAACTTTTGATTTTGGTTCTTATGGAAAGGGTTATATTGTTACAAAGTTAATAGATATATTTAAAAATTACAATATAAAAAACTATTTAATAGATTATGGCGGAGATACTTATGCTAATGGAGTAAACTCTAAGGGCAATCCTTGGGTGATAGCAATAAGAAACCCTAGAAACGATGAAGATGGATATTTAGGTTTAATACAAGCTACAAATTATACTATAGTAACAAGCGGCGATTATGAGAGATTTTTTACAGAAAACGGCACTAACTATCATCATATAATAGATGCAAAAATAGGTTACCCTACTTATAATGCAATGTCAGCTACTATTGTACACACCAATGCAGAAGAGGCTGATGCTTTATCTACAACTGCTTTTCTTATGGGTACTAATTTTTTCACTAATGAGAATTATAATTACAGAGAAGCTTATATAGTTGATTCTAATGGTGATTTATATATAGCAACGAACGAGAGTTTTTGATAATTGTTTTAGTATACTCTCATAAAAACTATAATTTTTTATTCAACTTTTTTCCGCGTACGAGCTGTACCACCTTGCCGCACGGTAATGCTATGCTTTAATTATAACTTCTTAGTCGTGCGGGGGAGTGCATTTTAATGTACAATTAAATTATAAAATTTATAATAAAAATGCAGCCTTTTTTCTTCTTTGGGTCACGCCTTACCTAAAGGTACTCCTTTCAGTCGCCGGCACTTCCTTCGGTCGCAAAAGAAGTGGAGGTGCGTACCCTAAGGGCACGCTTCGCAGGGGGCTAGTCCCCGAAATAAAAACTAATTTTTGATAAAATAAAAACTTATATAATGAAATACAATTATTAGTTTATTAAACCATTTGACTATATTCAAATTTTTAGAGTTTTAATTTATAATTGAACATATAGCTATTTTATTATAAAATATATTATGAAAGATTTTTTTGGTAAATTAAAAACTATAATAGTTAAAAAGAAAGATACTATATTCGCAGTAATAGTTGCATTTATACTTCATATATTTGTATTGAGTTTAATAAATACTTATATAGTAGAATCTTTGTTTGCATATAATGATGAATTAAAAAAAATCTTAGAAGAAGAGAAAAATAAAAAAGATGATTATATGTTTTTGGTAGAGACTCCAGATGTAGAGGAAGAGGAAAACAACGAAGATACTCCATTTGCTTCAGATAAGTCATTAGTATCAAGAGGAGAAGTAAATGTAACACCTTCAAAAGTATTTTCAGATGCTTCAGTGTTTTCTTTTTTGGGGGACGGAGCCAATAGTCCAATAGTTGAAAGACGCGATAATATAACTCCAAACAACAATAATTCACCATCAAAACAAAAAGATTTAGGTAATGAAATAAATAGAGAAAAAGTTGAAACTTATAAGCCAAAAAATCCCGGTCTTAAAGGCGATACAAAAATACCAGCATCATTTGAAGACGGAGCAGACAGGGCAGTGGTATTATCCAGTGAAACAGGAAGTATTCAACTCGGCACAAAGGCACAGGAATATTTTTGGTATTTTTATACTTTAGTTGGTTCTATAAGAGATTCTTGGTATTTAACTATTCCAAATCAGGCACATTTTTTGGGGCTTTTGAGAAGTGATGAGGTAGAGGTGCTTATATCAATAGATTTGGACGGAAATATTATTTTTGAGAAGTTTTTAAGCAATTCAAAATTAGGTCAAAGCAGTTTAGACAATTCATGTTCGAAGGCTATAGAATATGCTAAAAAATTAAAACCGCCGCCACAGGGTTTAGTGCGTGATTATGCAGAGAATGGTAAGATATATATACCGTTTAAGTTTATATACCAAAATTTCAGCAGAGAGTGATAATTTTTTTGAAATTTATTGAGAGTTATTAAGATTTATTTTTAATTATTTAGTGTAAATAAATATTGATATTGTTTTAATATTTAGTATATAAAATATAGTTAGTATTAGTTTCTTAACTTGCACTTTTTGCTGCGGGAAAAAGAACAATAAAATTAATTTAAAATTTTTTAACATATATTAAATTTTTTATCTAAATTATTTAAATTAAGATATTGCAGGGCTTTGCCCCGCACCCCACTTCTTTTGTTGCCACAAAGAAGCAAAAAGGCTGGATTTTTATAAATCCTATCTTTATAGAAGCTAAAATATAAAGTTAAAACGTTTGCACTTTTTAGTCCTTTGATAAAGTACCCGTAAACAAAAAATTAAATTATAACTTCACTCTGCGTGCGGTAAGTAGAGTTTTATTCAACTACTCCAATATACGGAAGATTTCTATATTTCTGAGCATAGTCAATACCATAGCCTACAACAAACTCATCTTCTATATCAAAACCGTTATAATCAATTTTTATATCAACCTTTCTTCTTGACGGCTTATTAAGAAGTGTGCATATTTTTAGTGAAGAAACATTTCTCGTTTTTAAAACTTCACAAATCTTCTCTAAAGTATATCCTGTATCAATGATATCTTCTACTATAATAACATCTTTGCCTGTTAGAGGTATATCAACATCTTTTAGTATTTTAATTTCAGAGCCTATTTTATCATTTCCATAGCTAGAAACAATCATAAAATCAATTTCTATATTTGTTTCAATTTCTCTTGCCAAATCTGCAATAAACACAAAAGAACCTTTAAGAAGCCCTATTAAACATGGAGTTTTATCTTTATAGTCGTTATTTATTTTTTGTGCTAACTCTTTAACTTTTTGTTTTACAGTGTTTTCATCTATTAATATTTTTTTTATTCCATTTTCTTTTTTTAGCATAATTTTTCCTAATATATATATTTTTATTTATTGATTATATAATAAAAAATATTTTTTTAAAGTTTTATTTAATTAATAAAAATTTTTAGATGCATGTCAGTTTTTTATATAATTGTAACATATATATACAAAATGAATAATGATATAATTAAAGTGTAAATTATACATTTATTATACGAACATAAAACAATATTTTTTGTATTTTGCTTGCATTTTTTTTTAGAATTCATTAAAATGGTTCAATATCGTATAATGTTTATAATTACATAATTTATAAGTTAAGGAGATATCATGGCTGAAGATAAAAAACTTGACTCTCTTCTAGAACGTATATATCAAGACGGTGTTGAAAAATCTAATAAGAAAGCTGATGAAATAATTTCTAATGCTAAAAGTGAAGCAGACAGAATTATTAAAGAAGCAGAATCAAAATCAGAAGAAATCATTAAAGAAGCTCAGAGAAAATCAGAAGAGCTAAAAAAGAACACCATAACTGATGTTCGTATGGCAGGTGAGCAGTCAATAAGTGCTTTAAAGCAAAGAGTAAAAGAATTAGTTGCCTCTAAAGTATTGGAAGAAGGCTTGAAAGGAGCTTTTGCTGATACTGCATTTTTAAAAGATTTAATTTTAGAGGTTGTAAAAAAATGGGATATTGCTTCAGATAATTCTGATGTAACAGTTTATTTCCCAGAATCTAAAAAAGCAGATATAGATGCTGCATTTGAGAAATCTATAAAATCTGCTATTAATAATGCTACTATTAATTTTGATAAGAAATTATCAAACGGATTTAAAATAGTACCTAATAATGGCAATTATCAATTACAATTTACAGATGAAGATTTTGTAGAGTTTTTCAGTGATTATATCAAAGCTAAAACAGAAGAAGTAATATTTAGTAAATAAGAGGGGCGAGTATGGGATCATATTATTATCTTATCTCAGGTCTTCCCGAAGTGAAATTATCTGATGCTAAGGCTAAGTATGATATTAATGAAATTACTCAAAGCATATTATCTAGTTTAAGTGCTAAAGATGCTAAGTTTTTTAAATATCTTATTTATCAAAACGATAATAAAAATTTGGTAAATGCTATAGCAAAACAAAAGGGGTTATTCAGCCCTTATACAAAGCATTTAGAGCCTTGTATATTTAGTAAAGAGGAGATACAAAAATACAGCAATATCTCTAATTTACCAACATATATGAGCAAATTTTTAGAAGATAATAAGAATGTTGAATGGGAAAGTGTTAGACATATAGAAAACAGTTTATTGAATTTGTATTATGAAGAGATGATAAATAGCGGTAATAATTTTATAAAGAATTATGCCTTATTTATGAGAGATATGAAGAATGTTTTAGCAGCTTTAAACGGCAGGGCTTTAGGTTTTAATAGTGATAAGATAGCTAAAGAGCTTATAGGCGATTATTCTTTAATATCTGCATTAAGCAAATCTACAGCTTCAGATTTTGGTGTAGGTAGAGAGATACCTTATATTAATACAATTATAGAGACATTTAACTCATCAGACAAAGCTGACCCATATAATATGGAGAATATAGAATGTTCTTTGGTAGGGGAGTTTTTGGATAAGTTAACATCTATAAAATCTTTCACAACAGATAATATTTTTGCTTATTATATAAATCTTAACTATGCCGTTAGTATCAACGGAAGAGATGAAGAGGAAGGTAAGAAACATTTAGAGACGCTTGTAGAAACATTAAAAAGCAAAGCGTCATTATAAAATGTAAATTAATTAGGAGATAGAAATGACTAAAGGTAAAGTAACTGCTATTATATCAAACCTAATTTCAATAGAGGTAGACGGACCCGTTTCACAAAACGAGATATGTTTTGTATCTTGCGGGGAAGCCAAACTAATGGCAGAGGTTATTAAAATATCTGGTACTAGTGCTAGTGCTCAGGTATTTGAATCTACAAGGGGAATGAAATTAGGCGATGCCGTAGAGTTTACTGGTTCAATGTTGGAAATTGAATTAGGACCTGGACTTTTAGGTAAAAACTTTGACGGACTTCAAAATGACCTTGATAAATTAAAAGGTGTATTCTTAGAGAGAGGTAAATATAACAATCTTACTGAAGATAAAGATGCGAGATACGACTTTACACCTATAGCTAAAGTTGGTGATGAAGTTGAGGCAGGAGATTGGATTGGTGCTGTTAAAGAGGGTTGGATTGACCACAAGATAATGGTTCCTTTCAAATTTGAAGGTAAAGGTGTTGTTGAAAGCGTAGTTTCTGCTGGAAATTATGGTTTAGAAGACACACTTGCTGTTATAAAAGATTCTAAAGGCGAAAAAGTTAATGTAACAATGGTACAAACTTGGCCTGTAAAACTTACTATTAAAGCTTACAAAGAAAAGCCAAGACCATTCAAATTGTTGGAGACTGGTGTTAGAACTATAGATACATTTAACCCTATCACTGAAGGCGGTACAGGATTTATTCCGGGACCATTCGGTGCAGGTAAAACAGTATTGCAGCACGCTTTGGCTACTAACGCAAATGCTGACTTGATTATAATGACAGCTTGCGGTGAGAGGGCTAATGAGGTAGTAGAAATATTTACAGAGTTCCCAGAGCTTATAGACCCAAGAACAGGAAGAAGCTTGATGGAAAGAACAACAATCATCTGTAACACTTCAAACATGCCTGTTGCTGCTCGTGAGGCTTCAGTTTATGTAGGTATGACAGTAGCTGAATATTATAGGTCAATGGGACTTAAAGTACTTCTTCTTGCTGACTCTACTTCTCGTTGGGCACAAGCTTTAAGAGAGATGTCTAACAGACTTGAGGAATTACCTGGTCCAGATGCGTTCCCTATCGACTTGCCGGCTATTATTTCTAGTTTCTATGCGAGAGCAGGTTTCGTATACTTAAATAACGGAGAGACTGGTTCTATTACATTTATAGGTACAGTATCACCTGCAGGCGGTAACTTGAAAGAGCCTGTAACAGAATCTACTCGTAAAGCAGCTAGATGTTTCTACGCATTATCACAAAAACGTGCTGACAGTAAAAGATATCCTGCTGTTGACCCATTAGATTCTTATTCTAAGTATATAGAATATCCAGAGTTCGTAGAGTTTTCAGACACTTATATAGAAAAAGGCTGGGCTGATAAAGTAACTAGAGCAAAAGATATAGCTAGAAGAGGTCAGGAAGCAAGCGACCAGATAAGCATTCTTGGTGACGACGCAGTACCTCTTGAATACCATCAGCGTTTATGGAAAGCTGAGCTTATAGACTTCGTAATCTTACAGCAGGACGCTTTCGATAAAGTAGATAAAAACTGCCCAATAGAGAGACAAAAAGAATTATTAAATCAAGTTATGAAAGTTGTAGAAGCTGATTACAGATTTGATGATTACAGCGAAGTAGGTACTTATTTCAAAAGACTTATTAACGCATTCAAACAGATGAACTATTCTGTATATCAGTCTGAAGAACACAAAAAATACACAGCTGAGATGGAATCAATATTTGCTGAAAGGAGTATAACACATGCCTAAAGCATTTCAAAAAGTATATACAAAATTAGTACAAATTACTAAAGCAACCGTATCTTTAAGAGCAGAAAATGTTGGTAACGATGAGATGGCTCTTGTAGCTGGAAGACCTGCTCAGGTTGTAAAAATGATTGGAGATATTGTTACGCTTCAGGTTTTCCAAGGTACTGAAGGTATACCTACAAACGCTGAAGTTGTATTCTTAGGCAGACCTCCTAAACTTAAAGTAAGCGAACTTCTTGCAGGAAGATTCTTTAACGCTTACGGTGAGCCTATAGACGGAGGTGCTGAAGTTGAAGGTAAAGAGGTAGAAATCGGAGGACCTTCTGTAAACCCTGTTAGAAGAAAACAGCCTTCAGAGCTTATTGCTACTGGTATTGCTGGAATTGACCTTAACAACACACTTGTTACAGGACAAAAAATCCCATTCTTCGCAGACCCAGACCAACCTTATAACGCAGTACTTGCACAGGTTGCTTTGAGAGCTGAAGCTGACAAGATTATTCTTGGCGGTATGGGACTTTCTAACGATGACTACTTATCATTTAAAAATACATTTACTGAAGCTGGAGCATTAGACAAAATTATATGTTTCATCAACACTACTGATGACCCTCCAGTAGAAAGACTTTTGATACCTGATATGGCTTGTACAGCTGCAGAATATTTCGCAGTTGAGCATAAGCAAAAAGTTCTTGTACTTCTTACAGACATGACTCTTTATGCCGATGCTTTAGCTATAGTATCAAACAAAATGGACCAGATTCCTTCTAAAGACTCTATGCCTGGTTCATTATATTCTGACCTTGCTAAAATATACGAAAAAGCAGCTCAGTTCCCTGACGGCGGTTCTATTACTATTATCGCTGTTACTACTCTTAACGAAGGTGATATTACTCACGCTGTACCAGACAACACTGGTTACATCACTGAAGGTCAGCTTTACTTAAGACGTGACTCTGATATAGGTAAAACAATCATCGACCCATTCAGAAGTCTTTCACGTTTGAAACAGTTGGTTATAGGTAAGAAAACTAGAGAAGATCACCCTGCTGTAATGAACACTTTAGTTCGTCTTTATTCAGATGCTGCTAACGCTAAAATGAAAAAAGAAAACGGTTTCGACTTAACTGAGTATGATGAAAGATGTTTGAAATATGCTGCTGAATATTCTGAAAGATTATTAGCAATAGACATTAACATTAAAATTGATGAGATGTTAGAGACTGGTTGGGAATTAATGGGTAAATATTTCAGTAAAGCCGAAGTGGGTGTAAAAGAATCTCTTGTAGAAAAATATGGTAAATGGACAAATAATTAATTTATAAAAAAGTAGGTTAAAAAATATGGCATTAAAGTTTCAATACAATAAAACGGCTCTTCAAAACCTAAGACGCCAGCTTTCCATTCGTGAGAAAGCTTTGCCTACTTTGAAAAGTAAAGAGGCAGCACTTCGTCTTGAGGTGAGAAAGATTACCGCTGAGATTGAATTACTTAAAGAAGAATATCAAGCCCTTGTGAAACAAAATCAAAACTATAATGGTTTTTGGACTGAGTTTCCTGAGATTGTTAAGATTAGAAATGTAAACTCTGAGCAAAAAAATATTGCCGGTGTTAAAGTTTCTATATTAACAGGTATAGATTTTGATATTGAAAATGTCAGCATGTTTAATATGCCTTCTTGGATTAGGCTTGCCATTAATATGTTTGAGCTTCTTATGACATTACAAATAAAAATTGAAATGACTGAGGCAAGACTCAACGCTTTGGCTTATGCGAGGAAGAAAACTACTCAGAAAGTTAACCTTTATGAGAAAGTGCAAATTCCTGAGTATAAAACAGCTATAATCAAAATTAAAAGGTATATGGAAGATGAAGAAAATTTAAGTAAGTCTTCTCAAAAGATAGTAAAAGAAAGAAACAGAGCTAAGGAGGCGTCTTTATGATTAGAAAAATGAAGAAACTCTCTCTCTTTGTCTTTCATGAGGATAGGGAAAAAACTCTAAATGATTTAGCTTCTCTTGGAGTTGTGCATATAGAAATTGCTAACGGTGTTTCATCTGAAAGTATAGAAAATATTGCCGCTCAAAAAAATGATGCTAATAGAGCTAAAAGTATTATAAATGCTGCTTTATCTGATGCTAAAAAAGCTAAGAAAGATGTAGCTAACTTAAAAGCAACTGATACTAACAAAAAAGCATCTGATGTAATAGAAAATGTTTTGCAGTTATCTCAATCTTCTGATAAATTAAAAGCTGAAAGAGATAACCTTAAAAAAGAATTGTCTATTATAGCTCCTTTTGGAAGTTTTAGCTTTGATAAGATTAATAACTTAAAAGAAAAAACTTCTTATGATATATCATTTTTTAATGGTCCTATTAAGGAGTATGAAGCTTATAATTTTGGGGATATATTCACTTATGCTGTAAAAGAAGAGGCTGGTAAGGTTTATTTTGTTGCTTTCAAGAAAGAGGGCAGCGAAGAGGCTATTCCTTTCGATATAGTTAATATTCCTAATAAATCTTATGATGAATTAAAAACTCAAATAGCTGAACTTGACAGCAAAATAGAGAATATTGAAAATGATATAATAAAAAATCAGATATATATAGAATCTATTAACAAAGAAGTAGATAATCTTAATTTACAGAATCATTTTGAAGAGGCTAAAGAGAGTTTTGTAGCTAGTGAGGTTACAGAAGGCAAGATACTTTATGTTGAAGCTTATGTACCTAAAGATAAAGAGAGCGAAGTTAAAACTTTACTCGACAGCAAAAAAATAGCTTACATAATGGAAGAGCCTACAAAAGATGATAATGTACCTGTTGAGCTTAAAAACAATAAGTATTCTTCTGCTTATGAGCTTATTACAAAATTGTTCCAATTGCCTAATTATTTCGAGATAGATTTAACTCCTATGATAGCAGTTTTCTATCCGTTATTTTTCGCTTATTGTTTTGGGGACTCTGGTTATGGTATAGTATTAACTATAGTAGCTTTGGTAGGTTTATTTACTGTGCTAAAAGGACAATTAAGAGGTATTGGTATACTTGCTTTAACACTTGGAATATGTACTACTATTATGGGTGTAATTAATGGGGGAAGTTTCTTTGGTGTAAGCATACCTTCTAATACTCAAATACCTATATTTGCTACTTTAAGTAAGTATTTAATAATTACAGATATAAAAGAAAATTGGTTCTTAACTCCATTCAATACAGCATTACTTATAGGTGTACTTCATATATGTTTTGCTTTAGTAGTTGGTGTTATAGACAGAATAAAAACTAGTGCTATAGGTGATATATTTGCAGCTGTTGGTAAGCTTTTATTTATACCAAGTCTTGTTTTATGGTTCTTGGGTGATATGCAGAAAATGCAAGTTATCAAACAATTCAGCTCTATATATTATATAACTATGCTTGTTGGTTTGGTATTCTTAGTAATACTTTCTAATGTTGGTAAAAAACCAGATGTATTAAACTCTATACTTGGTGTTTATTTTGCGGCAACTGGTATAATGGGTGATACACTTTCTTATATACGTTTGTTTGCATTAGGTGCTTCTGGTTCTATATTGGCATTGGTAATTAACCAAATAGGTATGAGTTTCAAAGCTATACCGGGTGTTGGTGTTGTTATAATGGTAGTGTTCTTAGTATTCGGACACATAGCTATATTCGCATTAAACATACTTGGTGCTTTGGTACACCCTTTAAGATTAACATTTGTAGAGTTCTACAATAACGTTGGTTTTGAAGGCGGCGGTAAGGAATATAAGCCGCTTAAAAAGGCAGCTTAATTAGTTTTTTATATATAAAAATATTTAATAATTAAAAAAAAGAAAATAATCTAAAAAAGGAGATTTTAACTATGGGTTTTACAATGAACACAGCGCTTTTATTAGGATATATAGGAGCGGGTATAATGGTAGGTATGTCTGGTATTGGTAGTGCGGTTGGTACTTCTATTTCTGCTATGACTACTGTTGGAGCTTTGAAAAAAAATAAAGATGCATTTGGTAGCTGTCTTGTTTTAAGTGCGTTGCCTGGTACACAAGGTCTTTATGGTTTTGCTGCTTTCTTCATTATGCAGCCTTATTTGACTGCTGATATCACTATCTTCCAAGGTGCTGCTATATTGGGTGCTGGTATTGCTGTTGGTTTAGCTTGTATGGTTTCAGCTATATTCCAAGGTAAAGTTTGTGCTAATGGTGTTGAGGCTATAGGTAATGGTTATGATGTATTTGGTAACACTATCATCGTTGCTGTATTCCCAGAACTTTACGCTATCGTTTCTTTCGCTACAGCATTCTTAATCAGCGGTGTTTTAGGTGCTTAATATCAATTAATAAAAGTGAAATAAATAAAATCCGTAGGAGTTGTAATAGCTCTTACGGATTTTTTTATTTTAAAAAACTATTATAAATAGTATTTTTTATTAAAACTAACAAAAAATAAATTGCTTTTTTTATATTTTAATATATACTCAAAAATTATTGGTATAAGGTATACAAATATGTTTTTCCCTATAATTTATTATTTTCCGCATCTATAAAATATCTTTTAAGTAGACAGTTAGTCTATAAATAAATTTCATTATCTAAATTAAAATAATTATAATATTTAAAAGGGGTATGCAAATGCATAGACAATTTTTAGTTTTTTTATTTTTATTGTTATTAACAATTTCATGTGGAAAATCTTCAGAAACCACAGAAAATAAAGTAAACATCAAGATTATTGCTCAATCTTTTGATGAGAAATCTTTAAATGTAATGAGAGATATACTTTCAAAAAGCGGATTTAATCCTACTATCAGTATGCTCCCAGATTATGCGAGTTTTATGGGTCAGTTGGAAGCTAATAATTATGATATAGCAATTACCAGCTGGAATACTGTAACAGGAACCCCAGATTATGCTGTAAGATCATTATTTATAAGCGATGGAGATTATAACGCTTCTAAAATATCAAATGCTAAGTTAGATGAACTTATAGAAAAAGCAGCGGCAGAGTCTTTTGAAGATTCTAAAGCTACATATTCTGAAATAGAAAAAGTTATTATAGATGAAAATGCATATATTATACCATTATACAACAGAGTAAAAACTCAAGCTTTCAATAAAACTATATTAGATGAAAATACAGTTCAGATATACAAAGCAGCTTCTATTAATGCAGGGGCAATATCATTTGTAGATAAAGCAAAAAATGAAACTGAGCCTTTATATATAAGCCAGTCTCTATCTTCATTAACTTCTTTAGACCCAATAAAAGGAAATGATGGTTCTATTAATTTCATCAATAATCAAATGTATGTAAGAATAGTAACTTTGACTACTAATGACCAAATAAGCACTGAGAATTCTTTATCATACAATTATGCTATAGCAAGCGGAAATAAAGATTATTATTTTATTTTAAGAGATGATATATATTTTGCTAAAGTAGAAGATAGAAAAGCAGTTAATACAGGTGAGAGAGTTGGTGCTAGCGATGTAGTATTTTCATTAAACAGAGCTAAAGATAGAAATAGCGTTCCTAATCACAGAACATATAGTCTTCACAGCAGTATGGATAAAATTTCTATAGTAACTGATATAAATGAACTTAAAAATACTAAGACAGCTGCAAGTGATGTTTATACAGAACTTTCTAAAAACTTGCCTGCTCCTATAAGTTCTCTTACTTCTTCTACTGCTCAGGCTGATAATAAAAATGGAGTATATCAAGTAGTAAAAATTACAACAATAAACCCATTCCCTCAAGTGCTTAATTATTTGGCACATCAATCTGCCGGTATAGTAAGTGAAAAGCAAATTAAAAAAGTAAACACTTATAATGTTGCTAATTATGACCCTCAGAAAGATATTTGTTATGGTGATGAATCAACAATAACAGAAGGAAATAGCTATAACAATACTTTATGTACTAGCGGACAGTATATTGCTATTTATAAAAATGATTATGAAGTAGTTTTAGAAAGAAATCCTGGATTTATGGCAGATACTGATAAATTCCCTAAAATAAAAACAATAAATATAAAATTTATAAAAGATTTAGATGCTGCTGTATCTTCTTTGAGAAGCGGAGACCTTTATATATTATATGATATAGTAGCTGATAAATTAAAAGTAATAGAAAGTGACAGCAACTTAGTTCTTCAAACTGTACCAAGTAATGCTTTAATATTTACTTTTATTAATATGTCAGACGGACATGTTACTAAAGATGTTAATGTAAGAAAGGCTATTTTATATTCTATAGACCAAAATGCTTTTATAGCTGTTAATGATGGCTATGCTTATAAGGCTTATACTACTCTTACACCATTGGTTGATACTGGTAATGTTTTAACAGCAGATAAAGATAAGGCTAAAGAATATTTAAAAGCTTATGAAGAAAGTAATGGGGCTTCTAAATAATTATTAATAAAAAAATAGTTTTGTAGGTGTATATATTTATTTACTTACAAAACTATTATTTTTTATTGTTTAATTTAAAAAAATATAGAGACGTTAAAATGAATAATATTGTTTTTTCTATCAGCAGCAATTTTGAAAAAATGCAGAAAATATTTCTTTATAAAGCTGCATTAATAATACTTGGAATATTTACTTATATTGCTTTGTGGATAAGAAAGTTTTTTATCTACAGCAAATACAAAAAATCTAATTCTTATAAGGCTATTGATGATTATGCAGATGATGAAATAGAGATTAAAGAAAAAGAATATTATTTGCATATAGAAAAAGAGATAGAAATATTAGGTAAAAAAATAAGCGAAGAAGATAAAAAAGAAAGGGTAAAAAAATATATAGAACAATTAAAAAAAGAAAGAAATAAAAATAAATATAAAAAGTTTAAAGAGAGCTTTACCAATTCTGCTGTATTAAGCAGTATGCTTGAGAATAAAATATTTTTTGTATATTCTATAATATTTTCTTTTCCTATGTATATTTTAATATATATATATTCTCATTGGTATATGAAGTATATATTTGAAAGACTTATGATGATGATATTTGTAATGCTTGGTGTAATTTTCTTAGTATTTACTATACTTTATATTTCGCCTATGGATAGTGCTTTAAATATATTGGGTCAGGATGCAACAAAAGAACAGATAGAAGCTTTCAATAAATCTTATGGTCTTGATAAACCTTATATAGAACAATTATTTAATGCTTTTAAAAATATTATTACTTTTAACTTAGGAAAATCTTATGTAGGCAATGAGGATATATTTTCAGCCATAGCGAGAAAATTTCCTGTAACTTTGTCAATATCATTTTTATCTCTTTTGCTTGCGATAATTATAGCAATACCTGCCGGTATAATTTCTTCTATAAAACAGTATTCATTATTTGATTATATTTTTATGCTTTTTGCTTTAATAGGATTATCTATACCAAATTTCTGGATAGGGTTAATACTTATATTGAATTTCTCTATTAATTTAAATTTACTTCCATCTACTTTTTCTATAGGTGATTTAAAATCATATATAATGCCTGTTATAGTATTGGGTACAGGTTTTTCAGCGAGTATAGCAAGAATGACTAGGGCTTCTATGCTTGAGATAAAGAATGCAGATTTTGTACTTACGGCAAGAAGCAAAGGCTTAAATGAGAATGTAGTTATATTTAGGCATATTTTAAAAAACGCTTTAATACCAATAATAACTGCTGCCGGCATGCAGTTAGGGGCTGTACTTGGTGGTGCTGCTGTTACAGAGAAGGTGTTTAACATAAGCGGTATAGGAAGCTATATAGTTGATAAGCAATTTATTCCAGATATACCTGCGGTTTTAGCGGGGGTTGTTTATGTATCTGTGGTTGTAAGCGTTGTTAATTTGGCAGTTGATATATTATATGCTTTCTTAGACCCTAGAATAAAATCTAATATGAAAAATTATTAACAGATAAAAATAGGAACTGAATATGGATTATAAAAAACAATTAGAAGAGAGTAAGTTTATTAAATTTAGAGAGTACAGTTCTCTTAATTTTGCAGTAGGGGCTTCTTTATTTGTAGGAGTTGTTATACTATTATTTTCTGTAGATTTTACTAAAAAGAGTTTTAATATTTACACTATTTCAGCGGCATTATTATATTTTATTTCAGCTTTAATTTCATACTTGGTATTGATAAAATTAAAAAAAGATGTAAAAGCTAATAATGATATATCTTCTTCTACAAGAAAATTGGGTTTTCTTCTTATAGCTTTTTTAGTATCTGCAAATATTTTTGTAGCTTCTTCTGGTTTTCATTTGATAACAAAGAAAAAAAAGCTTGAGTATATACTTATATTCGAGGCTTTTTTGGTTAATATAGCTATTATATTTGTATCAAGCATTAATTTATTTAAAGAAGTTTTGCCTGACAATTTTTATTTTGGCATAATAATTTTAATATTAGTTTCATTATTTTTTATATTATCAATGTATTTAATTTCAATAAAAGAAATAAAACAAAATAAGAAGCTTTTTTATTTTATTTCTGCAATATGTATTTTAACTATACTCATTGGAAATATATTTTCATTTTTAGCAGGCATTACTATGATATTAAAAATTATTCATAAAGATGATGATATATCTATAGAGTTTGTTGATATATTATATAGAGTTTTTAGAAATGAAATGGCTGTAATAGGAATGTTTTTTGTAATATTTTTATTTGCCTTATCAATAATGAGTACATTTACTTTTAATTATGCTGATGCTATAGAAAACAATTATACTGCTTTGCTTCAAACACCTTCTTTAATATATCCATTTGGTACGGATAATTATGGAAGAGATGTTTTCAGCAGAATAGTATTTGGTGCCAGAATATCTCTTATAATAGGTGTGATATCCACACTCATACCTATAGTAGTTGGCGGAGTTTTAGGAGCTTTGTCTGGATATTATAAGGGAAAGGCTGATAACATTATAATGAGAGTATTGGATATATTATATTCTGTACCAAGCATACTTCTTGCTATAGCCATTATTGCTGTTTTTGGTGCTAATGTTTTTGTATTGATAATAGCTCTTAGTATTAGTGCTATACCGAGTTATGCGAGAACTGTGAGAGCTAGTGTAATATCGGTATCTAATATGGAGTTTATAGAAGCGGCTAAGGCATTGGGGGCTAATAATTTTGTTATTATTTATAAGCATATAGTGCCTAATGTACTTTCTCCTGTAATTGTTAGAATGTCTTTGGATATAGGTTCTGCTGTTTTATCTACAAGCGGTTTAAGCTTTTTGGGTTTAGGAATAGAGCCTCATATACCGGAATGGGGAAATATATTGAAGATAGGAAGTGTTTATTTGGAAACTAATCCTTATATAGCTATATTTCCGGGTTTAGCAATTATATTTATGGTTCTTGCTTTTAACTTTTTGGGTGATGGACTTAGAGATGCATTAGACCCTAAAATGAAATAACAAAACAAATAAAAATTAAGAGTTGCCTATTATGAAAGATATATTAGAAATAAAAAATTTGCATGTACATTACATTAAAGAAGATGAAACAGTAAAGGCGGTAAATGGCATAAACTTATCTCTCAAAAAAGGGGAGAGTATAGGAATAGTTGGAGAAACTGGTGCTGGAAAAACTACTATGGCTTTATCTGTAATGGGGTTAATTCCATATCCTCCGGGAATTATTATGGACGGAGAGATAATTTATGAAGATAAAAATATAATAGAATGCAGTGCAAAAGAGTATCAGCAAATAAGGGGAAACGGAATCTCTATGATATTTCAAGACCCTATGACTGCATTAAATCCTGCTATGACAGTTGAAAAACAGTTAATGGAAGTTTTGGATAGTCATAAAAGTAATATGAGTAAGGGCGAGAAGCTTGATACTATTATAGAACTTCTTGAATTGGTGGGCGTTCAAAGAGATAGATTAAAAGAATATCCTCATCAATTTTCCGGCGGTATGAAGCAGAGGGTTGTTATTGCTATGTCTTTGCTTTTAAAACCTAAAATACTAATAGCTGATGAGCCTACTACTGCTTTAGATGTAACCATACAGGCACAGGTGTTAAATATAATAAATAATCTTAAAGAAAAATTTGACATGTCTCTTATTCTTATTACGCATGATTTGGGTGTTGTGGCAGAAGTTTGTGATAGAGTTTTTATAATGTATGCGGGGGAGATTGTTGAAAGCGGTTCTGTTAAAGAAGTTTATTTAAATACAAAGCACCCATATACCAAAGGATTATTTAATTCTATACCAAGGCTTGATGTTGATAACGAGAGGCTCATACCTATAGAGGGTGATATGGTTAATCCTGCCGATTTGCCAAGCGGATGTTATTTTAATCCTAGGTGTAAATATAAAAAAGATATATGTATAGAGAAGAAGCCTAATATAATGGGCAATGAGCATCAATATAAATGTCATTTTAATTTTTAAGGGAAGTTATTTATGTTTATTGAAACTAAGAATCTATATAAATATTTTGATACGCCGAAGGGTAAATTGCATGCTGTTGATAATGTTAATTTGAGCATAAAAGAGGGTGAAACGCTTGGAGTTGTGGGAGAGTCCGGCTGCGGAAAAAGCACTTTGGGAAGGGTGATTTTGAGATTGCATGAGGCTGACAGCGGTAATATATATTATAACGGCATGGATATAACTAAATTAAATAATGATGATATGAGAAAAATGCGAAGATTCATGCAGATAATATTTCAAGACCCTTATTCATCTTTAAATCCAAGATATACAGTAGCAGAGATAATTTCTGAGCCTTTAAGTTTTTTTAAGATATATGATAATGCGAGAGATAGAAAAGCAAGGGTTGAAGAGATTATGGATATAGTAGGTCTTAGTAAGAGAAGCTATAATATGTATCCGCATGAGTTCGATGGCGGAAGAAGACAGAGAATAGTTATAGCAAGAACTTTATCTATTAATCCAAAGTTTATAGTTTGCGATGAGCCGGTTAGTGCTTTAGATGTTTCAATACAGGCACAAATAATTAATTTACTTATGGACTTGCAAAAAGAATTAAAATTAACTTATATGTTTATATCTCATGATTTATCTGTTATAAAACATATATCAAATAATATATCGGTTATGTATTTGGGTGAGATAATAGAAAGCTGCGATAAAAAAACTTTGTTTGAAAATCCTAAACACCCATACACTAAAGCATTGCTTTCAGCCATTCCAACTGTTGATGTAAATAAGAAAAAGGATAGGATATTGCTTAGGGGGGAAGTTACTTCTCCTATAAATCCTAAAAAAGGATGCAGATTTTATAATAGATGTCCTTATGCTGAAGATAGCTGTTTGTATGATAATGTAAAATTAAGAGATATTGGAAATAATCATTTGGTTTCATGTATAAAAAGTTAGGTTTAAATATGGGTTCTAAAGAAGAAATTTATAATATTTTGAAAGAGAATAATATCCATTATGAAGCAGTTGAGCATAAAGCAGTTTATACTATGGAAGATATGCTTGAGCTTGAACTTGATAAAAAAGGAAGAATAATAAAAAATATTTTTTTGTTTTGCAGAAAAACAAAGAGATATTTTTTAGTAATAATGGAAGAATCTAAAAGACTTAATTTGAAGGATTTAAGTTCAAAATTGCAGGCAAAGCTTACATTTGCAAGTGAAGAAGATTTGAATAAATATCTTAATTTAAGTAAGGGAGCAGTATCACCTTTAGGTATTTTATATGATAAAGAGGGAATAGTTAATTTAGTGGCAGATAGAGAGTTAGTGCTTCCGGAAACTAATATAATAGGAATTCATCCATGCGATAACACTGCTACTGTTTTTCTTGAGTATAGAGATTTAATAAAATTAATAAATAATAAAAATAATATAGAAATCATAGATATTTAAAACATTATCAGGTTTTTTAAAAACATAATTACTTCAGTATATACTTAAAATTTTTAGTTTTCTATTTGTTTTTAAAAAAATTATTTAAAATTTCTTTTTCTTTAATCCAATTAGGAATATAAAGACTAACAATATTATAAAATCTTTTACTATGATTGGCTTCTATTAAATGTGCTAATTCATGAACTACTATATATTCTAATGAATGAACTGGGTATTTCATAAGCTCTAAATTAAAAGTTATATGCCTTTTTGAAACATCGCATGAACCCCATTTGCTCTTAAGTTTTTTTACACTAAATGAATTTATTTCTAAATCCATGATACTGCAATATTTTTTTAATAATTCTTCAAATAATTTTAAAGCTTCTTTTTTATACCATATATCAAGCAAATTATGTTTTCTTCGTATATCAATATTTTTGAACTCATCTTTTTCTTTTAGATTGGCATGCATATATATTATATTTCTATCCAATATAATATCTTCTTTTCTATTTTGTAATACTCTTAATATATATCTTCTGCCTAAATAATAAATTTCATCGCCGCTTACTAATTCTTTTTTGCTTATATCATAAATGTTTTTTTCTCTTAATTCTTTTTTCTTCTCTTCTATCCAATCTTTTCTTTTTTCTATAAGCTCATATATGTATTCTTTACTCACTCTTTTAGGAGCAGTTACATATATATTAAAATCTTCTTTCACTCTTATATAAATATTTTTTATTTTTTTATATTCTATTATTATATCGCTCATTTATAATCTACTTTATTTTTTTATCGCTGTAATTAGAGTATATATTTAAACCTATATGAACTAAAATATATAAAAATTCTCTCATTTCTTGACCTGTTATTTTTTCTATTTTTTTATCATTTTCTAATTCAAATAATTTATCATCTATATTACTCTCTATATTTATTCTTATATGTTCCATGTTTTGCCAATCTGGAATACTGCTTTTATCTTTAAATAATTTGTCTACAAACAAAGAGAAATCTATTAATATATTTTCATCTTCAATATATTTCTTAGAATTGTCATAAACGCTTCTAGCACATTTATTATCTCTTATAGATTCATCATATTTAATATTTTCTTTTTCGTTTTTGCCTTTAATTGTAAGTGCTATTTCTTGAGCTAATTCTAATTTTTCTTCTGAGGTTATTCTGTTGTTTTTATAATCATTTATTATTTCATCTATTCTTTCAGATAATCTTTTATATAGCTCTGGATTTTCTTCTAATATTTCTTTTAAAGTATTTTTTGAAGCATTTAATATTGCATCTGCTTTATCTTCTAATTCTAAACTATTTATCTCTTCATCAAAATTATAATCAAATATATTTGGAATCTTTGTTAAAACTTTTACGTTATCTTCTACTCCTATAAATTCATCATATAATTTTTGCATTTTAGATTCATATTCTGCAAAATTAATATTTTCATTATATTTATTTCTTAAGCGATTTCTTAATATTACGCATAATTTAAATAAGTTTTTATATTTTGATATTTCTTCACTATCAAGACCATTAACAAATTGCTCGCTAAACTGACATATATTCAATACTTTTGAATAATTTAAAAATAATTTTGTAAATTTTTCTCTTTCTGCTTTTTCTATCAAAACACTAACACATTTATCTAAAGCATCATTTTCATCTAAAAGCTGAGGTAAGAAAGCTGTTAATTCATTGTATGAGTTTTCTAATTCTTCAATTTGTTCTTTTATATCAAAAACTGTGTCTTCAATATCTTCTAAATCATAATTAGCAAGCCTGTCATAAGCATTAAAAGCCTCGCCCAAATTTTGAAATAGCCCTCTATAATCTATTAACACTCCAAAACCTTTACCTTCATGAGTTCTATTTACTCTCGCTATTGCCTGAAGAAGACCATGATCTTTTAAGTATTTATCTATATATAAAACTTGTGCAGTAGGGGCATCAAATCCTGTAAGAAGTTTGTCTACTACTATTAATATATCTAAATCTCCTCTTTTGAATTTCTCTATCATTTTTTCTTGATAATTTTTATCATCTTTATAATCTTTGTATAATTTTTTAGCTTCGTTTATAACATATTTTTTTTGCTCAGTATTTGCATTTCTGTCATCATCTTCTGATATTATCACTGCTGTAGTAAGAGCATTTTTTTTATCAAATATTTCTTTTACCCTCATAGCTTCAAATTTAGAACCTACAGCAAACATAGCATTAAATTTTGTGTTTTTTAAGTTTTTATTATAATGTTCTATAATATCATCTACAATATTTTCTAATACTTCATAACTAATTAATATTCTGCCGCCTCTAATATTTCTTTTGAATATTTTTTTTTCTTCATCGGTATCTGCACATTCTTCTAATATAGCATCATATTCATTATCCATAGCTTCTTTATCTTTTATCATTATCTTTGGAAGCCTGCTTTCATAATATAAAGGAACTATTACTTCATCTTTTAAAGCATCTCTTATTGTATATGTGTCTATAAATCCTCCGAATTTCTTTGCAGTGCTTTTTTCTGATTTGTAAAGCGGTGTTCCAGTAAAACCTATATAACATGCATTAGGAAATACTTTTCTCATCTTATCTGCAAAATCTCCGTATTGTGTTCTATGACTTTCATCAACCAATATAAATATATCTGGAGAATCTACTACCACTCTTTTATCAAATACATTTTCAAATTTATTTATTATTGTAGTTATTATTGTTGCTCCTTCTTTTATTAGATTTATTAAACCAGTACCTGTTTTTGCTCTTTTTACTGATATGCCTGTGTCATTGAAAGTTTTTTCTATTTGTTTGTCTAATTCTATTCTGTCGGTAACTACTACTATTTTTGAGCCTTTAATTTTTCTTGATATTATTTTTGTAAGCATAGACATTATAAGGCTCTTTCCGCTTCCCTGTGTATGCCATACAACGCCGCCTTCTCTTTTGCCTTCATCATTAGTTTGCTCTATTCTTTCCATTATCTTTTTTATGGCAAAATATTGATTGTATCGAGCTACTTTTTTTATTCCATTATCAAAAATTATAAAATATTCTAATATGTCTAAAAATCTTTCTTTTTGAAAAAATGAATATAATGTTATATCTATGTCGTTTATAATTCTGTCTTTTATAATTTCTTTTATTTCTTTTTGTATTCTACTTTCTTCATTTTTTATTAAAGCATCTTTTGATTTATTGTAATCATACTGCTCTTTATCTTTCCATACAGCATAAAACTTTGATGTTGTTCCTAAGGTGCCGTACTTTACTTTATCATCATTAGCACATATTAATAATTGTGTGAACTTAAATAAATTAGGTATTTCGTTTTGCTCCTGATTTCTAATCATCTGAGTAATTGCTTCTTCAACATTAACAACAGCATTTTTTAATTCTATCACCGCTATTGGTATGCCGTTAATAAATACAACTAAATCGGGTCTTCTTGTTTTTATTTTTTCATCTATTGCATTTCTATTTACTTCAAACTCTTCTGTAATGTGAAATACATTGTTTTCTATGTTTTTAAAATCTATATAATTTATAGAAAAGCTGTCTTGTTTATCTCCTATTTTTTCTACGTATGATTCACCTTCTATAAGTTTTGAAGTTATTTTTTCATTTGCAGTTGAACTGCCTTTTATTAATGTAAAATCTAAATCTTCTATAGCCTTTTTTATATTATTTATAGAAAATGCATATTTCTTATCCCTAAATAAAAAATAATTAAAGTTTGTCATTCTCTCTTCTAAAATATTTTTAAGCAGCACATTATTAAGATTATTATCTCTTTCTTTTAGGGCTTCTTCTTTAGTTAAATATTTATATCCAAGTTTTTTAAAGAGTTCAATAACTTTATCTTGTAAAAATCTTTCGCTGTGTTGTTTAGTCATGTTAGCTCCTTAAACAGTAATGAATAAAATTAAATTTATTTTAGTTTTTGTATATTTGCGGGGACTAGCCCCCGTAACCTCAATTCTTTTTCCCGCCGCAAAAAGAACCAAAAAGTGCAAATAAACAATAATATCAATCATAGTTATATATAAGATAAATTATTAAAATGTAGCCTTTTTGCTTCTTTGTGGCAATACCGAAGGCACTTCCTACGGTCGCAAAAGAACTGAGGGCGTGGGGCAAAGCTGCCACAGATAAAAAACTTAAAAAATATTCTTCTAACAAAAGGCAATCACTCCAACATATTCTATTATAAAATTTTCATTTCAGCAACTTCATAGCTTTATATCTTTCAATATCTTTGCTATGCTTGAATCTAAACTGTCCCTCTCTGCTTCCAATTTGCTTATCTCTTCCCTTATACTTTTTAAATCTATATTATCCTCATCTTCAAAAGAATCTATATAGCGAGGTATATTCAAATTATATTCATTATCCTCTATTTCTTTAAGGCTTACAACCTTAGAATATTTTTCTATATCTTTTCTATCTTTATAAGCTTTGTATATTTTCTCTACATCTTCATCTCTTAAACGGTTTTGATTCTTGCCTTTCTCGCATTCCTTGCTCGCATCTATAAATAAAACATCTTTCTCTTTTCTGTCTTTCTTAAATATCAATATACATGCTGGTATAGAAGTACCATAAAATAAATTATTTGGAAGACCTATAACCGCGTCAAGTAAATTATCTTTTATTATATTTTCGCGTATTATGCCTTCAGAAGAACCTCTAAATAATACACCATGAGGCATTACAACAGCAGCAATTGCATTATCTGACATACTGCTTATCATATGAAGCACAAAAGCGTAATCTCCTTTACTCTTAGGCGGAACACCATATTCAAATCTATTATACTTATCATCATTTTTATCGCCCCATTTATCCAAACTAAAAGGCGGATTTGCTACTACTATATCGAATTTCATTAATTTATCATCTTCCAAGAATTTAGGCTCTTTTATAGTATCGCCCCATTCAATTTTTGCTATATCGCCTATTTCATGCAAATACATATTCATTCTGCATAGCGAATAGGTTTGAGCATTTTTTTCTTGGCCGTATATACTGCAATTATCTTTTCCTATTTCTTTAAATACTTTTATAAGCAGAGAACCGCTTCCGCAAGTGGGGTCATATATTCTTACGCCTTTTCTGCCGCTTACAAGTTTGGATATAAGTATAGAAACCTCAGGCGGTGTAAAGAACTCGCCTCCCTTTTTTCCGGCATCGCCTGCAAAGTTCTTTATTAAATATTCATAAGCATCGCCCATCACATCATTATTTTCTAAAGCACTCGGATTGAGATTTAAAGAAGGGTCATTAAAATCTTCTAACAAGTTTTTTAATACTGTATTTCTTGTGCTTGTAGAACCTAATTTAACTTTATCATTAAAATCTATATTATTAAATATGCCTGTAAATTTACTGCGGTTTAAATCTTCTATTTTTAATAATGCTTTATTAATAATCTCCCCAATTTTAGGGTCTTCTTTTTGAGATACCAAATAATCAAAGCTTGCATCTTCAGATATTATATATTCCATTCTATCTAAATTTCTTTTAAGTCTATCTTTATCTGAGCCATATTTCTTTTCAAGTTCTTGTGCTTTTTCTTTATTGAAGTCAGATAAATATTTGACGAATAGCATACTTAAAATATAGTCTTTGTATAGCGATGAGTCGATGGACCCTCTAAAAGTGTCGCAAGCTCTCCAAACGATACTTTGAATAGTTTCTTTAGTAGTTTTGTTCATTTTGAAGTCTCCTTTTTGTTTACCTTTTATAGATTTTATTATTAGTGGTGGCTTTTGCCCTACGAGCTGTAGCACCTTTCCGCACGGTATAGCCTTTTATTAACACATATCTTTTATGCGTGCGGGTTGTTATTTTTTAGTACACAATAAATATTTTTTAGATTCTTACCTCTCCAGTTAATAGTTTTTGCATCACGCCTTTTTTTTGAAGCTTGCGAAGATGTAAAAGCTGTTTAAGAATTTCTATATCTTTGTCAATGAGCGTAAGCAGTTCAGCAATCTTGTTTTGCTCTTCGAGGCTTGGTAATAGGATACTATATTTTATAAATTCTTTATGGTCAAACTCAAATTCTCTTCTTGTTGATTTTCTAGTTATTTTATTTTTTATCCTATCTATAGCTTTTCTAATATAAAAATATCCAAATTTAGGATTTAATAAATTTGTATTTATAGAATATACTCTATATACTGGACTACAGCATCCATAATCTAAATTAATATTTACATTAATTTCATCTATTCCAATACCTACAATTAAATCATTTTTTTTAAAAACTTTATGTTTATCTATACTATGTCTAAAATCATCTAATTCCTTTATTCCATTTTTTCCAATAGTATATTGTTTTAATTTATTAGTATTAGGAATTGAATATTCTTCTACAATATCTCGTAAGTTTATTTCTCTCCACTCATCTTTAAAACCATTAAAACGCACCTTTCCTGTAAGCACCCTTTGCATCACGCCTTTCTTATAAATCTCTTTTTTCTCTATGAGCTTCGTGAGGTTTTCTATTAACTTATCGCATAACGACAACACTTCGGCAATACGTTTTTGCTCGTCAAGGGGAGGAAAATAAAAACTCAAGTTCTCTAATTTTATTATGGTTAATGCTTTTTGTGATGAACCCATAGAAATTTCTAATATTTTATTTTGATTATATTCAAATAAAAACTCTAAAAATTTAGGGTATTCTTTTATATTTTTTAACCATATTAAATTACCATCTTTAAAATAGAAAGGTTTATCATCATCTATCATATAAGCATTACCTATAGTTCCGACGGCAGTAATTAAAATGTCATTTTTTTTTGGTACACCATAATTATTTTTTAATTCTATATATCTTTCTTCGCTTATATAAAATAGTTCTTTTATTTTTTCTTTATTTTTTAGTAGGGTTATTTCTTTACCTCTATAAAATGGTATTCCATTTTTTACATATTCTTTTTCGTAAATTCTTTTACTTGATGTTACTTCAGATATATCAGAAATCTTTTTTTCCTGCCAGCCGCGGGGGAGGGGGTGGTTCATAGTTATCGCTCCTTTATACATTATTATTACTATTGCTGCAGTTCTTTTGGTTCTTTTATACCAATAAAAGAACTGGGGTGCGGTGCAAAGCCCTGCAATATATTTAAGTTTTTTTAATACTATTTGCCCTTATATATTTTTTATTTGTTTTTATTTCAAATAATTTTTTATCATCAAATTTTGATTCGTAAATCTTTATTTTATTATTTTTTGTTTTAGTTATATTTATATTTTTTATTATATCATATATTAACTTTTTATCTTCTTCAGATGTTTCTGTGCCAAAATATATACTCTTTATGGGAAGTTTTATTGTAATTCCATTACTGTTTGCTGTAGCATCATAATATAATATTCTGTATTCATCTTCATATTCCCATTCTTTAGATTTTATATAAAATAACTCTAAAAGTTTTGTTATATTTTTATCACCTATTTTTATATCACTAAACCTTTTTATATAATCCATTTTTTCTTCTACCATATTTTTATCATAGTTTACTTTTCTAATGGTAGAATTATTATCAATAAAAATTTTTGAAATATTATATTCTATGCAAATTCCTTTATGTTTATCAGCATAATGACTCCACATTAATGTATTATCATTTTTTGATGATAAACAGCCAACTTTTATTCTATCTAATAAATCATTATAGTATTCATTATTTTTATTTTTTCTTTTGATACTTGGGTCAACAGGGTCATTGAATAATTTTGTATTGCTTAGCCATATTTCTTCATTTAAAATATTTTTTATTGTATCTTTATTAATCTTTGTATAATTGAATAAAGTTTTATTTATATTATATCTATCATCATTTTTTAAATCATATAGAATTATATCTTTTAAAAGACTATAGTATGAGTTGATTTCTATATTATTTTTTACTTTTTTTAAGTCATCAAACAAAAAGTATGTATATTCAAAAGATTTTGATTTTTCTAATAGTAATTTAGATTCTTCTATAAAAGTTTTATATAAATTTGATTCATTTTCTTTATCATTTAAATATCTAAAACACTCAGCTTTGTTTATATGTATTTTCAATTTGTTATATGATAAACCTAAATATTTTATCGAACTATTATAATCTTTTATTGCTTCCAAAAATAAATTATTATCATTAATTTTTTTTGCTAATTCTTGTTTTGTTAATCCTCTATGAAAATATAATCCAGCATATTTATTGTTATATTTAATACCAATATCAAAATCTTTTATAGCCTCTTCATATTTATTTAAATAATATTTAGTTATTCCTCTATGTAAATGTAAATCTATAAAATATTTATTATAAATATATATGCCATACATGTTAAGAGCATGTATTATATTTATGCCTTTATCAAAGTATTTTAAAGCTTGTTCATATTTTTCTATATATGAATAGAATATTCCTAAATTGTTATATGCAGGTACATAACTATTGTCTATTTCTATAGATTTCAAACAATCTTCTATTGCTTCATCATATTTAGATAAATATGATTTACATAATCCTCTATTAGAATATGAAATTTTATCGAAATTGTTTATTTCTATTATTTTATTAGAATACTCTATAGATTCTTTATACATATTTAAACGAACATAACATGAAGCTATATAAAAATAACAATCTGTAATAGTATATCCTAAACCTATATTTTCATTAAAATATTCCACAGCTTTTTTATAATCTTCAATAGCATAAAGATATTTTTTTAAATTATTATTAGCTATTGCTCTATTAAAATATATTTCAGAATTTATATATCCCAATTTAATAGCTTTATCAAAATATTTTTTAGCTTCTAAAGAATCATTATCAAAGCTATAGACTATACCTAAATAATAATATATTTCTCCATCATTATGATTATTTTCTATATAATTTTTGCATGCTATTTCTGCTTCTTTAAATTCCCGATTTTTAATTAATTTTACAATTTGATTTTTATTTAACATATAAAATGACCTATCTAATTAATAATTAAACTAAAAATTTTCTCATCACTCCTATATAAAATTTTTCTTTCTGCTCTAAAATGCTTCTTTCTATCTCCAATGACCGTTCAAATAGGCGGTTGGCTTCTATTATCTTCTTTTGCTCTTCTATATTTGGAATATTTATTTGTATTTCATATAGGTTTGATACGCCTACGGATATTATTCCTGTGCCTCGGGATTGTTTTTGTAGGAAATTTTGTATTTTTCTGCTTGAGTTTATGTAGATAGCTAAAAATTCAGGCATACATATATTTTGGGCTTTTTCCTTTAGTTTGATGTTGGCTATTAATGAGCTTATTATATAATCTTGGGCGTTATTTTTTATGATTATTGCTTTAAAAGGTTCTCTTAGTCTTATGAGTATGTCATTATTTTCGATGATGTTATAATTTTGTTGATATATTGTTATTGGTTCATTGTTTATGGAGTTAGGTTTGAATTCTGCAGAGAAATTATCGAATGCTTTTAGGTTAATGAGTTTAATGTTTATGGGGGGAGATTGTTTTTTTGCGGTTAATCTTTGTATTTGGCTTCCGATTTTGATGTCGGCTATATTTTTGAGGGGTATAGTTTTCATATTTAAGAGTATATGAAATTTTATGATAAAGTCAAGTGATTTTGTTTGAATAAAGTCTGTTGTATATTGAAATATAACAGTTTTTTATTATGATATGCGTTGCAGGTTCTTTTTAGTGTTTATATTTTTTAAAAAAATTCTAAAATTCGTTAAAAAACTATTGATTTTTTTGTTTTATTGTTTTATAATTTTCTAACTTTCAGAGAAGCGATTAAAGCGTTTAGTATTAGTTTTCTTTACATTTATGTAGATAAATACTATAAAAGCTCGGCTGTTATAAGCTGTTTCGTTTGAAGATAAAATTTTAATAATATAAATCCTTTTTAATAAAGGGTAAAAATAAAAAAATAAAGATTAGAGGTTTTGTATTGTATGCCTACAATTAATCAATTAGTAAGAAAAGGTCGTAAACGTATAGTAAATAAGACTAAATCACCTGCATTAATGAAATGTCCGCAAAGAGAAGGTGTTTGTACTCGTGTAACAACAACTACACCAAAAAAACCTAACTCAGCTATGCGTAAAATAGCTCGTGTAAGAATAACAAACGGTATGGAAGTAACAGCATATATTCCTGGTATAGACCATACATTACAGGAACACAACCGTGTATTAATAAGAGGCGGAAGAGTTAAAGACTTACCTGGTTGTCGTTATCACATAGTTCGCGGAAGCCGTGAAGCTACAGGTGTAGAAAAGAGAATGAAAGCTAGAAGTAAATATGGTACTAAAAAACCTAAGGCTTAATGGAGTGAATTAATATGGCAAGAAGAAGAAGAGCGCAAACAAGAAAAATAAATGCTGATCCAATTTACGGCAGTGTTGTTATAAGTAAATTTATAAACAAATTAATGTATGACGGCAAAAAAAGTAAAGCTGAAAACATTTTTTATAAAGCTATGGATTTGGTAAAAGAGAAAACAGGAAAAGATGGTTTAGAGGCTTTTAATGAAGCTATTAATAATATAAAACCGCAAGTAGAAGTAAAATCAAAAAGAGTCGGCGGTTCTACTTATCAAGTACCTGTTGAAGTTAGACCAGACAGACAAAACTCATTAGCTTTTACATGGCTTATAGATGCTTCAAGAAAAAGAGGCGGAAGAAGCATGATAGAGCGTTTGTCAAATGAAATAGCTGATGCAATAGAAGGTAAAGGTCAAGCAGTTGCTAAGAGAGATACAGTACATAGAATGGCTGAAGGTAACAAAGCATTTGCACACTTTAGGTGGTAAGGTTTAAGGAGAGAGAATAAGTGGCACGTCAAATTTCGTTAGAAAATACACGTAATATTGGTATTATGGCTCACATTGATGCTGGTAAAACTACTTTAAGTGAGCGTATATTATTCTTTACAGGTAAGACACATAGATTAGGTGAGGTTCATGAAGGTGCAGCTGAAATGGACTGGATGGAGCAGGAGAGAGAAAGAGGTATTACAATTACTTCTGCTGCAACTACTTGTTTTTGGAATGGTCATAGAATTAACTTAATAGATACTCCGGGGCACGTTGACTTTACTGCTGAGGTAGAAAGGTCTTTAAGGGTATTAGATAGTGCTGTAGGAGTATTTTGTTCAGTAGGCGGTGTTCAGCCTCAAAGTGAAACAGTATGGAGACAAGCAAGTAACTATAAAATCCCAAGAGCTATTTTTGTTAATAAAATGGACAGGATTGGTGCTAACTTCTACGCTGTTTTAGATCAAACAAGAGATAGATTAAAAGCAAACAGTCACCCAGTAGTTATACCTATAGGTGCAGAAAGCAATTTCGAGGGTGTTGTTGACTTAGTAAAAATGAAAGAGATAGTTTGGGTATCTGAAGACGGTATGAAGATGGAAGAGAGAGAAATCAGACCTGAACTAAAAGAACAAGCAGAAAAATATAGAAATGAATTATTAGAAGCAATCGTTGAATATGATGATGATGCTATGAATAAGTTCTTTGAAGGTGAGGAAATAGATATTCCTACAATAAAAAGACTTATAAGAACAGCTACATTAACAGCTGACTTCTTCCCAATGTTCTGTGGTACAGCTTTCAAAAATAAAGGTATTCAAGTATTAATAGATGCTGTAGTTGATTATTTACCATCTCCATTAGATAAACCTGAAATAGAAGGTACAGATTTAGATGGTAATGTTATAAAAAGAAAAGTAGCAGATGATGAGAAATTCAGTGCATTAGCATTCAAAATAATGACAGACCCGCACGTTGGAAAAATAGCATTCTTAAGAGTTTACTCTGGAATATTAGAAGCTGGTTCTTATGTATATAATGCTACAAAAGGTAAAAGAGAGCGTATCGGAAGAATACTTCAGATGCATGCTAACAAAAGAGAAGAGATTGAACAAGTATATTGCGGTGATATAGCAGCAGCAGTAGGACTTAAAGAAACTACAACAGGTGATACATTATGTCCTGAAAATGCTCCTATCATCTTAGAATCAATCAACTTCCCAGAGCCGGTAATTAACGTTGCTATAGAGCCTAAAACAAAAGGTGATAGAGATAAAATGTCTATAGCTTTATCAAGACTTGCTGAAGAAGATCCAACATTTAGAGTTAGTTTTGATGAAGAAACAGGTCAAACAATCATCGCAGGTATGGGTGAGCTTCACTTAGAGATTATCTGTGACAGAATGAAAAGAGAATACAAAGTTGAGGCAAATGTAGGTCGTCCTCAAGTATCTTACAGAGAAGGTATTAAGAAGACAGTTGAAGTTGAAGGTAAATTTGTACGTCAGTCTGGCGGTAAAGGTCAGTACGGTGATGTATGGTTGAGAATTGGACCTAACGAGCCTAATGCAGGATTCAAGTTTAACAATGAAATCGTTGGCGGTGTTGTTCCAAAAGAATATATACCAGCTGTAGAGAAAGGTTGTGTTGAGGCTATGAATACAGGTGTTCTTGCTAACTATCCAATGCTTGACGTTATAGTATCAGCATTTGATGGTTCATTCCACCCAGTAGACTCATCAGAGATGGCATTCAAAATTGCTGCTTCAATGGGTTTCAAAGATGGATGTAAAAAAGCAGACCCTTATTTGTTAGAGCCTATGATGAGTGTAGAGGTTGTAACACCAGAAGATTATATGGGTGATATTATCGGTGACTTAGCTTCAAGAAGAGGACAGGTTCACGGATTTACAGATAAGTCTGGTTATAAATCTATTAATGCTACAGTACCTCTTGCAGAGATGTTTGGTTATACAACAAGTATAAGAAACGTATCACAAGGTAGAGCAAGCTACACAATGCAGTTCTCACACTACGAGGAAGTACCTAAAAATGTAGCAGAAGAGATAATAGGTGCTAGAATGGGTAACACCAAATAAGTAAGAGATTAACAAAAAATAAAAATAAAATAAAAAACAATTTCCTAGAGAATAGGGATAAATAATTGGAGGATAAAAATGGCTAAAGGAACTTATGAAGGTACAAAAACACACGTAAACGTTGGTACTATCGGTCACGTTGACCATGGTAAAACAACATTAACATCAGCAATAACTGCAGTATCATCTGCAATGTTTCCAGCAACAGTACAAAAAGTTGCATACGATTCAGTAGCAAAAGCTTCTGAGAGTCAAGGTAGAAGAGACCCTACAAAAATTTTGACAATCGCTACTTCACACGTAGAATATGAATCAGATAACAGACACTATGCTCACGTAGACTGTCCAGGTCACGCTGACTATATTAAAAACATGATTACAGGTGCTGCTCAGATGGACGGTGCTATCTTAGTAGTATCAGCAGAAGACGGTGTAATGCCGCAAACAAAAGAACACGTACTTCTTTCAAGACAAGTAGGTGTAAACTACATCGTTGTATTCTTAAACAAATGTGATAAATTAGATGACCCAGAAATGGCAGAAATAGTAGAAGCAGAAGTAGTAGACGTATTAGACCACTATGGTTTCGATGGCTCTAAAACTCCTATTATTAGAGGTTCTGCAATCAAAGCTATTCAAGCAATTGAAGCAGGTAAAGATCCAAGAACTGATCCAGATTGTAAATGTATAATAGACCTATTAAACGCACTTGATACTTATATTCCAGATCCAGTACGTGAAACAGATAAAGACTTCTTAATGTCTATCGAAGACGTATACTCAATTCCTGGAAGAGGTACAGTCGTTACAGGTAGAATAGAAAGAGGACAAATTAAAAAAGGTGATGAAGTAGAAATCGTTGGAATAAGACCTACTAAGAAAACTACTTGTACAGGTGTAGAAATGTTCAAGAAAGAAGTTGTTGGTATAGCTGGTTATAACGTTGGATGTCTTTTAAGAGGTATTGAACGTAAAGAAGTAGAAAGAGGACAGGTATTAGCTAAACCAGGTACAATCACACCTCATAAAAAATTCGAAGCAGAAGTATATATCTTGAAAAAAGAAGAAGGCGGAAGACATAGCGGTTTCGTAAGCGGTTACAGACCACAAATGTACTTCAGAACAACAGACGTAACAGGAGTTATCAACTTACCAGAAGGCTCTCCAATGATAATGCCAGGTGATAACGCTAACTTAACAATCGAGCTTATCACTCCAATAGCTATGGAAGAGAAACAAAGATTCGCTATACGTGAAGGCGGTAAGACAGTAGGTAACGGTGTTGTAACAAAAATATTAGAATAATTTAAGGAAAGAAAATAAAAGGGATATGTTTTAATAAATGTATCCCTTAATATAAAGAATAAAAGCGAGTAATTCAAACTATGAAAGAACAGAAAATAAGAGTTAAATTAAAAGCCTTTGATATAGAATTAATTGATCAATCAGCTCAGTCAATAGTTGCTAGTGTAAAGAAGACAGGTGCAAGAGTATCAGGACCTATACCGCTACCAACAAGCATAAGAAAGGTAACAGTAATAAGAAGTCCGCATGTAAACATTAAGTCAAGAGAACAGTTCGAGATGAGAGTTTACAAGAGATTAATAGATATCTTTGATGTAACACCTCAAACAACTGAGTCTTTGAAGAAGTTGGCACTTCCAGCTGGCGTAGATGTACAGTTGAAATAAGAAAGGTTTTTTAAACTGTGTGAATAAAACTTTACTACGTTTTATTTATATGGTTATAATTTTAATAGTTTGACTTAAAAAAATTGGTAAAAAAGAAGTAGTAAAATCATTATAGAGGATTAGCCGATGGTAGGAATAATTGGCAGAAAATTGGGTATGACAACAGTTTTCGATGAAACTGGAAATGCTATAGCAGTAACAGTTGTAGAGGCTGGGCCATGCACAGTTATGCAGGTTAGAGATAATGAGAAAGATGGCTATAATGCTATTCAATTAGGTTATGGTGCTGTAAAAGAAAAGCATTTAAAAAAGCCACAAATAGGGCAATTTAAAAAAGCAAATTTAGAGCCTAAGAAATATTTAAAAGAATTTAGGTTAGATGATTCAAGTGCCTATACAGTTGGTCAGGAACTTAAAGTAGATATATTTCAAGCGGGCGATTTTATAGATGTTAGTTCTTTGAGCAAAGGTAGAGGATTTGCCGGCGTAATGAAAAGACATAATTACGATGGTGGTCCTATGAGTCATGGTTCTAATTTCAGAAGAAGAGCAGGTTCTATAGGTTGTAACAGTTACCCTGCAAGAGTATGGAAAGGCAAAGGTATGCCTGGTCATATGGGTAATACTTTAACTACTATACAAAACTTAAAAGTAGTTGAAATAAGACCAGAAGATAACTTGATTATGATTAAAGGTTCTATACCCGGAGCTATAAACGGTATAGTAAAAATCACTCAAGCAGCTAAGAAGAAAAATAAGAAGAAGAACTCAATGACTAAATAATAAAAGCAGGATGATAAAATGGAAGTAGTAATACTAAATGAAAATGGAGATAGCGTAGGTAATTTAGAGGTAGTTGACGAGATATTCAAATCAGAAGTTAACAACAATCTACTTTACGAAGCAATCAAAAATGAGTTGGCGAACAGACGTCAAGGAACTCACTCTACTAAAACAAGAGCAGAAGTTTCAGGAGGCGGTAAAAAGCCTTGGAGACAAAAAGGTACAGGTAGAGCAAGAGCAGGTTCTACACGTTCACCAATTTGGGTAGGCGGTGGTAAAACACATACTCCTAAGCCTAGAGATTATAGTTATAGATTGCCTAAAAAGATGAAACGTAAGGCTCTATTGTCTGTTTTATCTTTGAAATATGGTAACAATGTTCTTAAAGTTTTTGAGGATTTCACTTTTGATGCTCCAAAGACAAAAAGAATGGCAAGTTTTATAAGTAAGGTTAAAGAGCCAAATAGCAGAAAAGTAGCATTTGTAGTAGGTAAAGATGAGTCATTAGGTGATAATTACAATAAGTTATTATTATCTTTAAGAAACATCAAAGATTTAAAGCTTGTAAATGCAGACAGTATGTCTATACATCCTTTATATTATGCTGATGAAGTATACTTTACTAAAACAGCTTTATCTAAATTAAATGCTAGAATTAAGGGATAATAAATATGAGCATGTATTCACTTTTAATAGAGCCTATACTTACAGAAAAGAGTAATATCCTTAGAACTGAGCCTAAAGGAACAGAGAAGCGTTATTATGTATTTAGAGTAAGACAGGACGCTAATAAGCAAGAGTTGAAGAAAGCGGTTGAAAAAATATTTAATGTACATCCGCTAGATTGTAAGATAATAAATGTAAAGCCTAAGAAGAAAAATCGCAGAATGAGCAGACGCGGTTATACACGCAGTTATAAAAAAGCGATAATAGTTCTCGATGGCAAAGAATCAATAGATATAGTAAAATAAGTTGAGGGATACCGATGGCTATTAAGAAATTTAAACCGACAACACCAAGTTTACGTTATCGTACAGTAGTTGATTTTTCGGATATAACAACAAATGAGCCTTGTAAATCATTAGTATGCGGTAAAAAACGCATAAGCGGAAGAGGTTCAAACGGTCGTATCACTATGCGTCGTCGTGGTGGTGGACACAAGAAATTATTTAGATTAGTAGATTTTAGAAGAGATAAGCATGATATAGAAGCTAAAGTAGTTTCTATAGAGTATGATCCTAACAGAACAGCTCGTATAGCTCTTTTACATTACACAGATGGTGAAAAAAGATATATAATATGGCCATTGGGACTTAATGTAGGCGACAGAGTTGTTAGCGGAGAAAATGCTAAAGTAAAAGTAGGTTGCACTTTACCTTTAAGAAAGATACCTTTAGGTACTATAATACATAACATAGAAATAACACCAGGAAAAGGTGGTCAGCTTGTTAGAGCAGCAGGCGGTGGTGCTCAGATAACAGCAAAATCTGGTGGTTATTGTGTAATAAGACTTCGCTCTGGTGAAGAGAGAAGAATATTAGAAGATTGTTATGCTACTATAGGACAAATCGGTAACTTAGATCATTTCAACACTACAGACGGTAAAGCAGGTACTACTAGACATAAAGGTAGAAGACCAAAAGTAAGAGGTGTTGTAATGAACCCAGTAGATCACCCACACGGCGGTGGTGAAGGTAAGAGTGGACAGGGTAACCCACATCCAGTATCTCCTACAGGTGTACCTACTAAGGGATATAAGACTAGAAAGAAAAACAAATATTCTGACAGATTAATAATTAAGAGAAGAGGGGGTAAGAAATAATGTCTCGCTCTATTAAGAAAGGACCTTTTGTAGATAAAAATCTTTTCAAGAAGATACAAGCTGGAGATAACAAGCACCAAATAAAAACTTATAGCCGTGCTTCAACAATTATTCCAGAGATGATAGGTTTTACTATAAATGTTCATAACGGTAAAACATTTGTAGCAGTTTATGTACAAGAGAATATGATAGGTCATAAATTAGGTGAATTTGCTCCTACTAGAACTTTTCGTTCACATGCAGGTGCAGCTAAGGTAGCTAAGAAATAAGGAATTGGACTATGGAATATAAGGTAAAGGTACGTTATTTACGCATAGGTCGCAGGAAAGTAGCAAGATTACTTCCTTTTGTTAAAGGTGAGTATGTTAACCATGCAATCGCTAATCTTACAACTATGCCACAAATGTCATCAGTTGTACTTAGAAAGGCTATAAAAAGCGGTATAGCAAATGCTATTTCTCAGACTAGAACTATTAACCCAGACACATTATGGGTTAAGACAGCTTTTGTTGATAAAGCACCATCATTGAAACGCATAAGAGCAGCAAGTCGTGGTAGTGCTGATCCTATATTAAAAAGAAATTCACATATTACTATAGTATTAAGTGATGAAAAAAAACCTGAGAAGAAAAAAATTAAGAGAGTTGCAAAAAAAGAAGAAGCAGCTAAAGTAGCGGAGGTATAAACTATGGGTCAAAAGGTTAGTCCAATAGGTTTAAGACTCGGAGTTAATAAAACTTGGTCTAGTAAATGGTTCGAAGATGGCAGAACTTATGCAGATAGTTTGCATGAAGACTTATCTATAAGACGCTATATAATGAACTATTATTATAAGACATTAAAAGAAGAACAGAAAAAAATTGGCGGAAAGAAAGAGTCTTTTGATCCTGCTATATCTGACATACAAATAGTACGTTTCCCAGATAGAATCAATGTATTTATTTCTACTGCAAGAGTAGGAGTAGTTGTAGGTCCTAAGGGTCAGAGAGTTGAGGCTGTTAAGGCTGCTGTACAAAAGTTAGTAAAAAAGCCTATTAATGTTTCTATATCAGAAATCAAAGAGGCTGAATTAGATGCTACATTGGCAGCACAAAGCGTAGCTCGTCAATTAGAAATGCGTGTTGCTTTCAGAAGAGCTATGAAGAGTGTTATCACTCAAGCTATGAAGAAAGGTGCTAAAGGTATAAAAGTTATGTGTTCTGGTCGTTTAGCAGGTGCTGATATCGCTAGAACAGAACAGTACAAAAATGGTTCAGTACCTCTTCATACAATAAGAGCAAATATAGATTATGGTACTGCTGAAGCTTCTACTACATTTGGTATCATCGGGGTAAAAGTGTGGATATATAAAGGCGAGATTCTTGATAAGAAAGAAAGCAAACAAGATGATGCGGGTAAAGTTATCAGTGCTAAAGGAGATAGATAATGTTACAACCATCAAGAACTAAGTATCGTAAACAGCATAGAGGTAGAATGAAAGGTAAGTCCAAAAGAGGAAGTAACTTAACTTTTGGAGATTATGGTTTAATGGCATTAGAGCCTGTATGGCTTACAGATAGACAAATTGAAGCTGCACGTATTGCTATATCAAGACATGTTAAGCGTGTAGGTAAAATGTGGATAAAAGTATTTCCAGACAAACCTTATACTAAAAAGCCAGCAGAAACAAGAATGGGTAAAGGTAAAGGTAACGTTGAATATTGGGTAGCAGTTGTAAAGCCAGGTAAAGTTATATTTGAAATAGCAGGTGTACCAGAAGAATTAGCACAGTCTGCTTTCAGATTAGCTGGTTTCAAGCTTCCTATTAAAACTAAGTTCATTAAGAGGGAGGCTATATAATGGCTAAGAATAATAAAGATTACAAGTCATTAGGTTTAGAAGAGCTTAAGGGTGAACTTCTAAAATTAGAAAAAGAATATCAAGAGCATAGATTTGAAAAAGTAGTTGGTGATGCAAGACAAACTCATCAATTAAAAAAAGCTCGCAAAGATATAGCTAGAGTTAAGACATTTATACGTCAGCATGAACTTGGCATAAAAAAATAGTGTGAGGTATTACTGTGGAAAACAAAGCAAAAAAATATAAAAGAGTACTTGAAGGAATTGTAGTTTCTGATAAAATGGATAAAACTATAGTTGTAAAAGTTGAAAGTAAACAGAAACACCCCCTTTATGGTAAGACTATAAGTAAGAATAAACGCTATAAAGCTCATGATGAAAAAAATGAATGTTTTGAAGGCGATTTAGTAAGAATAATAGAGTGCAGACCTATTAGTAAAGATAAAAAATTCAGATTAGTAAAAATCGTTAAGAAGTCTGAGCGTGTAGAGAAAGATTCTATGGATAGCGATGTAGAAAGCGTATTAAAACGTGAGAAGCATGCTCCAGAAGCAGCAGTTTCTTCACAGGTTGAAGGAGAGTAAGAATTATGATACAAGTACCAACTACTCTTAATGTAGCCGACAACACAGGCGTAAAGAAGTTGAAATGTATTAAGGTATTAGGAGGAAGTAGACGCAGATATGCTACTTTAGGAGATGTTATAGTTTGTTCTGTAACTGATATAATCCCTACTTGCTCTATAGAAAAAGGTAAAGTTGTAAAAGCTGTAATAGTAAGAGTAAAAAAAGAAGTTAGACGCCCTGATGGTTCATACATACGTTTTGATGAGAATGCAGCTGTTATAGTAGACGATAAAAAAGAGCCTCGTGGTAAACGTATATTCGGACCTGTAGCTCGTGAACTTAGGGATAAAGGCTTTATGAAAATCGTATCACTTGCACCAGAGGTAATATAATTATGATAAAGAAAAAAGATTTTAGTAATACAAAATACAAAATAAAAAAAGGCGATACTGTTGAAGTGATAGCTGGAGAGCAGAGCGGAGAACGCGGTGAAGTATTGTCTATAGACAGAGCAAAGGGAAGAGCTTTCGTAAAGAATATTAACATGATTAAAAAAACTATGCCTAAAAGTCAAGAGAATCAAAAAGGCGGTATAGTTGAGAAAGAGGCTTCTATACATATATCTAATCTTATGTTGGTTGACAAAGGCGGTAAAACTACTAGGGTTGGAAGAAAAGAAGTTGATGGAAAATTAAAAAGATATGCTAAAAAATCAGGCGAAGTTCTTGATAAGTAAGTAGGAGTTATTAAATATGTCAGTATTGAAAGATAGATATGAAAAAGAAATAAGACAATCTTTATTAAAAGATATGAATTTAAGCTCCTCTATGGCTATACCTAAAATAGAGAAAATTATTATCAATATGGGTATTACTCAAGCTGTAACAGACAAAAAATATGTTGACTCTGCTGTAGAAGAACTTAGTCAAATAGCAGGTCAGAGAGCTGTTATCACTAGAGCTAAAAAGTCTATAGCTAACTTCAAATTAAGACAAGGTATGCCTATAGGTTGTAGAGTAACTTTGAGAGGAGAGAGAATGTATGACTTCTTGGAAAGGTTAATTTTCATAGCTTTACCAAGAGTAAGAGACTTCCAAGGTATTCCGAGAAGAGGTTTTGACGGAAGAGGTAATTACAATTTAGGTATAAAAGAGCATATTATATTCCCAGAAATAAGTTTCGACAAAACAGATGCTGTTAAGGGATTAAATATAACAATAGTAACAACTGCAGATAATGACGATATGGCTCGCATTTTATTAGAACGTATAGGTTTGCCATTTCGTGCTGCACCTAAAAGTCAGGAGAATAAATAATGGCTAGATTGGCACTTAAAGTTAAAGCTACAAAAAAACAAAAATATAAAACAAGACAATATAATCGCTGCCCTATATGTGGAAGACCTCGTGCTTATATAAGACAGTATAAAATGTGTAGAATCTGTTTTAGAGATTTAGCAAATAAAGGTTTAATACCGGGCGTAACTAAGTCTAGTTGGTAATTTAAGGAGAGTATATAAATGAGCGTACATGATCCAATAGCAGATGCTTTAACTGTGATTAGAAATGGTTGCAGAGCAAAAAAAGAGAATGTAACTATACCTTTTTCTACAAAAATGGAAAATATACTTGCAATTTTGAAAAAAGAAGGGTATATTAATGACTTCAAAAAAGTAGAAGTAAAAGATAAAAATTTCTTCCGCATAGAAATAGATTTGAAATATTATGAGGGAAATTCTGTTATAGAAGGTATTCAAAGAGTATCAACTCCAGGTCTTAGAGTTTATACATCAGTAGATACTATTCCTCAAGTAAAAAATGGTTTCGGTATATCTGTAATCTCTACTAGTAAAGGTGTAATGACTGACAAAGAAGCTAGAAAAGAGAAAGTCGGCGGCGAAGTTTTATGTTATGTATGGTAATATAAATTGAGAGAGGGTATTTACAATGAGTAGATTATCAAATAAGCCTATAGCGATTCCTCAAGGCGTTGAAGTAAAAATTGACGGCCACAAAGTAGTCGTAAAAGGTAAAAGAGGGGAGTTGACAAGAGAGTTTTTTGATTATATAATACTTGAACTTGAAAATAATTCTCTTTGGGTTAAACCTCCTAAGATTGATAGCACTGATGAAGAAGCTATAAAAGAAAATAAAGCTAAGTATTCTGCTAAATTAGGTTTAGTTTGGAAACTTATTTCTAACATGATAGAAGGTGTTAATACTGGTTATAAAAAAGTATTACAATTAGAAGGTACAGGTTACCGTTCTAATGTTCAGGGAGATACTTTAACATTACAATTAGGTTTCTCTAGTGATGTAAAAATGAAAATCCCTGAGGGTATCAAAGTAACAGTAGAAAAAGACACTAAAATCATTATAGAAGGTAATGATAAAGAGAAAGTAGGCGAACTCGCTATGAATATTAAAAAGAAAAGACCTGTTGAGCCATATAAAGGTAAAGGTGTAAGATTTGAAGGCGAGTATGTTAAAATGAAAGAAAGTAAAAAAGCTGCTAAGTAAGGGGTAAGCTATATGAGTTTAAGAGAAAAAATTAAAGCTCAACGCGAAAGAAGAAAGAGAAGCATACGTATAAAAATAGAAGGAAGTTCACAGCGTCCTAGACTTACAGTTTATAAAAGTCTTAAATATGTATCTGCTCAAATAATAGATGATAGTAAAGGTGTAACTTTAGTATCAGCATCTTCTCAAGAGAAAGATTTAAAAAGCGGTAAGAATGTAGATGTAGCTAAAGAGATAGGTAAAGTATTAGCTACAAGAGCAAAAGAAAAAAATATTAATGAAGTAGTGTTTGATAGAAACGGCTATATATATCATGGAAAAATAAAATCCTTAGCTGACGGTGCTCGTGAAGCAGGATTGAAATTTTAAGGAGTATAACCTTGGCACACGATAATAACGAAGAAAAAAGTATGTTTGAAGAGCGTCTAATAACTCTAAACAGAGTAGCTAAAGTTATGAAAGGTGGAAGACGCTTTAGATTTGCAGCTTTAATGGTTTTAGGTGATAAAAACGGACATGTTGGTTTAGGTTACGGTAAAGCAAACGAAGTACCTGATGCTATAAGAAAAGCTATAGAGCAGGCTAAAAAGAATATGATAGAAGTTAACCTTAAAGGTGAAACTATTCCTCATAATACAGTTGGCGTATTTAGAAGCAGCAGAATAATAATGAAACCAGCTTCTAAAGGTACAGGAGTTATTTCAGGCGGTCCTGCACGTGCTGTATTAGAATTAGCAGGAGTTAAAAATATTCTTTCAAAATCTTTAGGCAACAACAATTCTATGAACTTGGCTAAAGCTACTTTTGAAGGTTTAAAATCTTTACAAACTGTTCAAGATATGGCTAACAAAAGAGGACTTAGTGTTGACCAGATTTATGGGAGGGCTGAATAATGGCTAAAGTTGTAATAACATTAGTTAAATCTCCTATAGGCTATGAGAAGTCTCAAAGAGATACTGTTGTAGCTTTAGGTTTCAAAAAGAGAAGAAGAGTTGTAGAACATGAAGCAACTCCTCAAATAAATGGAATGATTAATAAAATATCACATCTTTTAAAAGTAGAGTATAAGTGAGGGCTAGAGAATGGCACAGGAAAATACAAAAATATTAAGAGCTCCAAAAGGATCGAGCAAGAATCGTCATAGAGTAGGACGCGGACAAGGTTCTGGTTGGGGTTGTACTGCAGGAAGAGGTGATAAAGGTGCTCAGTCTCGTGCAGGTTACAGCAGAAGAGCTGGTTTTGAAGGCGGACAGATGCCTTTACATAGAAGAATTCCTAAAAGCGGTTTCACTAATGCTGCTTTCAAAAAGTCTGTAGATGTTATCAATGTTGGAGATTTAGATTCATTAGGTTCTAACGAAATATCGAGAGAGGCTTTGGTTAAATTAGGTTATTTATCTTCTACTAAAGATTATATAAAACTTCTTTCTATGGGTGAAGTTAAAGGTGCTATCACTATTACCGTTGATCTTGCTAGCAAAAAAGCTATAGAGAAGATTGAAAAATCTGGCGGTAAAGTTATAATACATGAACGCAAAAAATATATTAGAGAAAAGAAGTAAGGTTGTTTATAAATGTTTAAGTCATTAACTAATATATTTAGAGTACCAGAATTAAGAAGCAGGATACTGTTTACAGTTCTTGCTATTTTGGTATATAGAATAGGCAGTCATATTCCAACTCCGGGTATAGACCCAACTGCACTTTTGGGCTTTTTATCATCAGCTCAAGGCGGCGGCGGTCTTTTAACTATTATGGATTTATTTTCCGGCGGTGCTTTATTTAGATTTTCTATATTAGCACTTGGAATTATGCCTTATATATCCGCTTCTATCATCATGCAGCTTCTTGGTGTTGTTATACCGGCACTTGAGAGAATGCAAAAAGAAGGTGAGAGCGGTCGTAAAAAAATTAACCAATATGTTAGATATCTAACACTTGGTCTTTGTGTGGTTCAATCTGCAGCTATGGCTAGCTGGATTCAAAGTATAAATGAAGGTGCTATGATATTTATGAGACCCGGTTTGGGTTTTATACTTCTCGTAGTGATTACAGCTACTACTGGTACCATGTTCTTAATGTGGCTAGGTGACCAAATTACAGAACGCGGCCTTGGTAATGGTATATCTGTAATAATATTCGCTGGTATTGTTGCCCGCATTCCTGCAGGATTCTATGATGTTATACAGAAAAAAGATACTGATTATTTGAACTCATTAGTAATAGTTCTTTTCTTTATAATATTTGCTATAGTGATATTCTGCGTAGTTTATGAAGAAAGCGGACAGAGAAGAATACCTGTTCAATATGCTAAGAGAGTTGTAGGAAGAAGGGTATTTGGTGCACAATCAACTCATATACCTTTCAAAATTAACCCATCTGGTGTTATACCTATAATATTCGCATCAGCTTTGATGGCTATTCCAGCACAGATTGCTAGTTTAACAAGAGGTGTTCAATGGAGATGGTTGGACGCTTTGCTTAGATTTTTCTCTTATGGAAGTTGGGCTTATATAATTCTTTATTGTCTTTTAGTTATTATGTTTGCCTATGTTTATACATCTGTACAATTTAACCCAGATGATATAGCAGAGAATCTTAAAAAACAAGGCGGATTTATCCCCGGTTACAGACCCGGCACACAAACTGCTGAATATTTAAGAACTGTATTAAGCAGAATAACAATAGGCGGTTCATTGTTCTTGGCTGCTATTGCTGTGTTCCCAGATTTAATGTCTAAGATTCCTGTATTTGCTCCTTTCAAAGGAACTAACAATTCTTTAGTTTATTTGATGGGCGGTACATCTGTAATGATTAGTGTAAGTGTTGCTGTTGAGTTGTTAAAGCAAATAGAGTCTTACTTACAGATGCATAACTATGATGGTATATTGAAGAAGTCTAAGGTGAGAAGGTAATTAATATGGCAGAGAAAGAAAATATAGAGGTAGAAGGTACAGTAGTAGAGCCTCTTCCTAATGCTACTTTTAGAGTAGAGTTAGAGAATGGTCATAAGATATTGGCACATATTTCTGGAAAGATGCGTATGAACTTTATTCGTATACTTCCCGGAGATAAAGTAACTATAGAAATGTCGCCCTATGATTTAACAAAGGGTAGAATAATTTATCGTTATAAGTAAAATAATGGAGAACATTTAATATGAAAGTAAAAAGTTCGGTAAAAAAACGTTGTAATGACTGTCAAATAGTAAGAAGAAAAGGCGTAGTTAGAGTCATATGTAAGAAAAACCCAAGACATAAACAAAAACAGAAGTAATTAATTTAAGGAGATAATTAGTATGGCACGTTTAATGGGTGTTGAAATAAGAAATAATAAAAGAATAGAAATCGCCCTAACAGATATATATGGTATAGGACGTACTTTAGCACATGTAATTTGTGATAAGGCTAATATAGATTATTCTATAAAAGCTAAAGACCTTACAGATGCTCAAATTACAGCTTTAAGAGATGCAATAGAAGCCACAACTAAAGTGGAAGGAGATTTGCGTACAGAGCTTTTTAATAATATTAAACGTTTAAAAGATATTCACTCATATCGCGGAATGCGTCATATAAAAAGACTTCCAGTACGCGGTCAGAGAACAAGAACTAACTCTCGTAACGCTAGAGGCGGCGGAGCAAGAAAAGCTATAGCTGGTAAGAAAAAAGCACCAGGTAAGAAGTAAAAAATAAACTTTAATGGGGGAGAATAGTGGCTACTCAAAAAGGTAAAAAAACACTAAAAGATAAAAAAATAAAAAAAGATAGAAAAGTGGAAGCTTTTGGTATAGTGCATATAAAAGCTAGCTTTAATAATACAATAGTTACTATCACTGACAGAAACGGTGATACTTTATCTTGGGCTAGTGCTGGTTTAGATGGAGAATATAAAAGCAGTAAGAAATCTACTCCATTTGCTGCACAGGTTGCTAGTGAGAAGGCATCTAAAAAAGCTTATGAGATGGGTGTAAGAGAAGTTGAAGTTTATGTAAAAGGTCCTGGTATGGGCAGAGAAAGCTCAATCAGAGCTGTAGAAGCTGCAGGATTAAAAGTAAAACTTATTAAGGATGTTACACCAATGCCTCATAATGGTTGCCGTCCTCAAAAAAGAAGAAGAATATAATTAATTGGGAGATAAATAATTATGGCTAGATATAGAGATGCAAGCTGCAGATTATGCCGCCGTGAAAAAATGAAACTTATGCTTAAAGGCGAGAGATGTCTTACGGCTAAATGTGCTATAACAAAAAAGAGAGAAGTTCCAGGTCCTACTAACCGTAAAATGAAACAATTGTCAGAATACGGTATTCAGATGAGAGAAAAACAAAAAGTTAAACGTATTTATGGAATATTAGAAAAACAATTCAGAAACTATTATCATGAGGCTAACCGTGTAGCTGGTGTTACTGGTGAAAACTTGCTCAGATTATTAGAGCTTCGCCTTGATAATGTTGTTTATAGACTTGGTCTTGCTAAAAGCAGAGCTCAGGCTAGACAATTCGTACAACATGGTTTCATTAATGTTAATGGAAAAACTATGTCTGTACCTTCTTATAGTATGAAAGTTGGAGATAAGGTTTCTTTCTCTCAGAGAGGAAATTCTATTACTCAAGTAAAAGAATTGCTTGATGGTTTAAAAAGTGAATATGTTCCTGCTTGGTTAAGTTTAGATTTGTCTGCTAAACAAGGTGAAATAGTAACATTACCAATAAGAGAGCATATAGAGTATCCTATTAATGAACAGCTCATTATTGAGTATTATTCTAAGTAATGGAACTCTTTGATAAGGGGTATTGAAAGAATGGCATTAAAAGAAATATTAGAATCTATTAGACATCCGCATAGAGTTACATTTGAAGCTAGAGATTTAACTCCTAATTATGGTAAATTTGTAGCACAGCCTTTTGAAAGAGGATATGCCACTACTATTGGAAATGCTCTAAGAAGAGTATTATTATCATCTATACCTGGATATGCTATCACTGCTATCAAAATAGATGGCGTTACTAATGAATTTGAAAATGTTCCTGGTATGAAAGAAGACACAATAGTGATGATTATGCATCTTAAAAATGTTGTGGTAGCTCTTCCTGAAAATGTTGATGCTAAAACTATACATATTAAAAAAGAAGGTCCTTGTACAGTTACTGCTGCTGATTTCGCTTCTGCTGATGCTGATGTATCTGTATTTAATCCTGAACATCATATTGCTACTATAGCTGAAGGTTATACTTTTGAAATGGACGTTCAGATAGAATCAGGTTATAACTATGTGCCTGCTGAAGTTAATATGGAGTTGCTTGAAGATGTGAATGCTATAGCTATAGATGCTATATATTCTCCTATAGTAAGTGTTAAATTTGCTGTTGATGATGTTAGAGTGGGTCAGCGTATAAATTATTATGGTAAACTTACTTTAGAAATAGAAACTAAAGGTAATATTGCCCCTGAAAAAGCTCTATCTTGGGCAGCTAAATTACTTAGAGATAATCTCACTCCTTTTATGCTTCCTGAAGAGGCTAATGGTGATGATGAAAAAATAGAAGAAACTCCTAAAGATTCTGTACTTGATTCTTTAAAAGATAAACATGTTGAAGAAGTTGAGTTTTCTGTTAGAACTGCTAATTTCTTGATATCTTCTGATCTTAAAACTTTAGATAAAGTTGCTCTTAAAACTGATGCTGATTTGTTAAGATTAATTGGTGCTAATGAAATGATTATAGAAGAGATTAAAGAAAAGCTTGCAGAATATAATGCTCATCTTGGTATGAGAGGCTAATAAAATTAAGGATAATGTATGAGACATAGAGTTACTGTTAAAAAATTTAATAAAACTAGTGCCCACAAAAAGGCTATGTTTAACAATATGATAACTTCTCTTTTCAAATATGAGAAAATTGAAACTACTAAAGAGAAAGGTAGAGCTTTAAAACAATTAGCTGATAAGTTAATTTATAGAGCTAAAGTTGATAATGTTCATAATAGAAGATTAGTTTCTAAATATGTAAAAGATAAAGCAATACTTGCTAAACTTTTCAAAGATATCGCTCCTAAATATGTTAACAAAAATGGCGGATTTGTAAGAAAAATCTTATCATACAAAAGATTTGGTGACGGAGCTGATATGTGTATTGTGATGTTATGCGATTCTGATAGCTCATCTGCTAATAAAACTGAAGCAAAATAAAAAATAATTTTAATAATTTAAAATAATAATCGTTTATTAATCTAATTATATATAAACAAAAGTAAATTTTATGTGTTGGTTATAGTTTTTATAGACTATAACTTACATATAAGGTTTATGGAGGTTCCTTATGTCTGAAGATAACAATTTAGAGTTTTCTGCTGATGAAAATGTTGTGCCTTTGAAGAAGGTAAGAAAAGTAAGAAAAGTTGTTAGAAAGGTTGTTGCTAAAGTTCAAGAAGAAGAAAAAGAAGAAATTCCTACTACTAATGATGAAGATAATAATAAAGAGGAAGAGAATAGTAATAAAATTCAAAGACCTTTTGATGTACTTTATATTAGCCAATTAAGCGTTTTAACTTTTGACGAATTAATAGATTTTGCTGAAAATTACGGCATTAAGAAAGATACTAACAGCAATTTAAGAAGACAGGAATTAATGCATTTAATAGTAAAATCTCATATTAATTTAGAAGGTAAAGTTGTTGCAGAAGGTACTTTAGAAACTTTGCAAGACGGATTTGGTTTCTTACGTTCTAAAAACACAAATTACTTAGTAGGTTCTGATGACATATATATCTCTCCTGCACAAATTAGACTTTTCGGACTTAGAACAGGAGACGTTATTAGCGGAGAAGTAAGACCTCCTAAAGATAATGCAGGTGAAAAGTTTTTTGCTTTACTTAGAATAGAATCTGTTAATGGCGAAAAACCTGATAATTTGCATAGAAGACCTTTATTTGATAAACTCACACCAATATTTCCTAATGAAAGAATTAATTTAGAGTTTGCTCCAAATAAAATTTCTACTCGTATTATAAACTTAGTATCTCCTATAGGTAAAGGCCAGAGGGGATTAATAGTAGCACCTCCTAAAGCTGGTAAAACTATGATGCTTCAAGAGATTGCTAATGCTATATGTAAAAACTATCCTGATATTAAACTTTTCATTCTTCTTATAGATGAGCGTCCTGAAGAGGTTACTGACATGAAAAGGCAAGTTCCAGAGGCTGAAGTTATAGCTTCTACTTTTGATGAACTTCCAGAGAAGCATTGTCAAGTTTCAGAGATGGTATTAGAGAAGGCTAAGAGATTAGTTGAAAATAAACATGATGTTGTAATTATATTAGATTCTATAACAAGACTTTCAAGGGCTTACAACTTAGTAGTGCCTGCAAGCGGTAAGGTATTAACAGGAGGTGTAGATTCTAATGCACTTCATAAACCTAAAAAATTCTTCGGTGCTGCACGTAATATAGAAGAGGGCGGCTCTCTTACAATAATTGCTTCTGCTTTAGTTGATACTGGAAGTAAGATGGACGATTATATTTACGAAGAGTTTAAGGGTACTGGTAATATGGAGCTTCATTTAGAGAGGAAGTTTGCTAATAGAAGAATATTCCCTGCTATTGATATTGATTCTTCTTCTACTAGAAGAGATGATTTACTTCTTAATGAGGAAGAGCTTGCTAAGATGAATCTTGTTAGAAGCGTTCAGGGTCAGGGTATCAATATTGATGAATATGACTTTATTGAGAAGATGATAGCTAAAATGAAAAATACTAAAGATAATTCTGAGTTTTTAAAATTATTAAACTCATGAGGTTTTAGTATAAATGTCTGATAAATATGATGATGAGAGGCTATTTAAATTTTTTGTAGAGCATGGATATTTACCTCCAGATTATAAAAATAGTAAAGAATTAAATAAAGAAAGCAGAACTCTAAATAATAAAAAAGAAAATACTTCTAATCATTCAATAAAGATAAGAGATAAAGAATACAAAGAAAATCTACAAGATAATAATAAAGAATATATTATAACTGAAGAAGAAAAGCTTTTATTTATAAATGCTGTTAAAAACCTTGATTGCAGCAATCATTCAAAAAAAGAGCTTCCAAAAAAGAATATAAAGTTTAAGCCAAATATAAAAAATGCTAATCCGAAAGAAAAAATAGATTTGCATGGTCTTACAGCTGATAGGGCTTTAATTGAGGTAAAGCATTTTATCGGTGAATGCAAAAAAAATAAAATAAGCCCAATACTTATAATACATGGCAAAGGTTTTGGAAGCGAAAATAAAATACCGGTATTAAAAAACATAGTTGAATATTATATTGCCACAGAAGGCAAGCCTTATATAAAATATGCTTCAGATGCTCCAAGAGAATTAGGCGGTTCTGGAGCCAAAATAATTTATTTGAATTTATAATTATATAGTATAAAATTATGATATATTTTTATAAAAGGAATTATAAAATGAAAAGTTTTTTAAAAGAAGAATTATTTTGGATTAGAAAACCTAAAAAAATATTAATTGATGATGAGAAAATAGAAATATATACAGAGCCTAATACAGACCTTTGGCAGAGAACATATTATGGCTTTCAAAATGACAATGCTCCTGTACTCCAAACAAAAACGAGTGATAAATATTTTTCTTTTGTAGTAAATATAAAATTTGAAACTAATCATCTTTTTGAACAGGCTGGAGTTGCAATTTATATAGATAGCGAAAACTGGTTTAAAGCTTCTGTAGAATATGAGAATAAAAGTTTTCAACGTTTAGGAAGTGTTGTTACCAATAATGGATATTCTGATTGGGCTACTACAGATATAGATGTATCTATAAAGGATATATGGTTTAGATTAAGCAGAAGAGAAAAAGATTTTTATATTGAATATAGTTTAGATAATAAAGACTATCATCAGATGCGTATGTTTCATTTGTTTAAAGCAGATAAAGAAATACCTTTTGGAATATATGCTTGCAGTCCGGGAGATTCATCTTTTAGAGCAGTATTTTCAGATATGCATATAACAGAATGTAAATGGCTTGAGCATAAATAAAAATTGACAAATAAATATAGTTTGTTAAAATAATTTTAAACAATACAAAAAATATATGGAATATTATCAATATGGCTGAAAACTATAAAGTAATAGCAAGAAAATATCGTCCTCAAACTTTTGAAGAGGTAATAGGGCAGGAACATATTACAAAAACAATATCTAAAAGTATAGCACAAAAGAAAATAGCACATGCTTATCTTTTTTCTGGTGCTCATGGTGTAGGTAAAACATCTCTTGCAAGAATTATAGCTAAAGCCTTAAACTGTGTTAATGGACCCACAGATAAACCTTGCGGAGTTTGTCCTTCTTGTACTCAAATAGAAAACGGTACTCCTTTAGATGTTATTGAAATAGACGGTGCAAGCAACAGAGGTATAGAAAACATAAGAACAATAATAGAAAATGTACGTATATCGCCTGTTGCTGGTAAGTACAAAGTATATATTATAGATGAGGTTCATCAGATTACCAACGAGGCTTTTAATGCCTTACTTAAAACATTAGAAGAGCCGCCTGCTCATGTTGTGTTTATACTTGCTACAACTGAAGCAGACAGGGTTCTTCCTACAATAAGAAGCCGATGTCAGCAGTATATTTTTAAGTCTTTGGGTATAGAGGATTTAGAGAAGATTCTTAAAGGCATTTTAGACAAAGAAAATATTTCATATGATGATGAGGCTATATTTTTGATAGCGAAGCAGGCAAGGGGTTCTGTACGCGACAGTGAAACAATATTAGAGAAGATGATAGCCTATACTGCAGACAAGAAGCATATTACAAGTGCTGATGTTATAGCTGTAGTTGGTGGAAATAATTTTTCTTTTGTTAAAGAGTTTTTTGATGTAATGATTTCAAAAGACAAAAAAAATTATTTTCAATTTGTTAAAAAACTTTTTGAAGAGTCTGTTGATCCAAGAACATTTATTAATAATTTAATTGATTATATGCGTGTTGTGTTAATGATAAAAAGCGGTATTGATGATATTAAATTATTAGAGATAACAGAAAATGAGAGAGATGATTTAAAAACTTTTGCCAGCAATTATAGTGATGATGAGATAGAGAGAATACTTGATTATATATTAAATGTAGAAGAGCGTATAAGAAATGCTTCTAATGCGAGAGTTATATTTGAGATGCGTATGCTTTTGCTTCTTGATACAGACAATTTAATTCGCCCTGTGGATATTATATCTTCAAACAATGTTCAAGCTATTTCTGACGCTAATGAAGACTATGGGCTTAGTAATGATAATGTTTCAAAACCAAAAGAGAATAATAACGCTCCTAAACCAGCATATGATGTTCCTCTTAGCCCAAATGACAAAAGGCATATATTCTACAATAAAATACTTTCATATGTTGAAACAGAAAGCCCAACAATATATTCTTTGTTATCTCAAGGAAACCCGATAGAAAGCAAAGGTGCCACATTAATAGTAGCTATTCCAGAGCATATTTACGATATGGTTCAATCTGATAAAAGAATATCAGCCTTAATAGCAAGTGCAATACCAAGATTCACTAAAAATAAAGATGTAGCAATACAATTTCAGAAGGCAGTAGAAGGCAATGTTATAGACAAATTAAAAACACGTCTTCAGGCAACAGAGGTGGACGAGAGTTCTTTATAAGTAATTTTTAAATAAACTATTTTTTAGTGTATAAAAAATAAGATATGTTAAAAATTTTAGTTTTGTTATTTTTTATTGTTCTTTTCCCGCCTTCGCTCTGCGGACTTCGTCAAAGAAGCAAAAAGTGCAAAATTAATATTTGTTATATTTTTTACTATAATTAAAAATTAAACTTTTGTATAATTTATTAAAATATACAAAAATGATAACATATGATTGCAGTAAATACCAATTAGTTATATTTTTTAATTTGGCAGAATTAACTTTTAATTAAAAAAAATATAATTAAATACAAATAAAAAAAAGAGCCTATAGTATTTCTATAAGCTCCTTTAATTTTTTCAACTATTTTTTAAAATCTCACACCTAATTGTGCACCCAAATCTACACTAGAAAGTTTGAAATTATAACTTTTGCTTTCCATAAAAGGAATATCATAAGCAATGTAAATACCTGCTGTTAAATTAAGCTGTAATATAAAATCGAGCATAACTTTTACATAAGGTATAAAAGGCTTATTAAACTCTTTATAAATATTTTTTGTATCATACATGCTCGCCTGACCTATGCCGTCAGCACCATCTCTCTGATACATAAGACCTGCTATAGGAAACTTGAAACCTCCTCCAACTCCTAAAGATACAAATCCAATATCAATTCTTGGTAATAACCCTAAATTAAAACTATCAAAAGAAGCACCATATCTTCCGCTTTGAGATTTTAAGCCGAAAGCAAATACATCTTTTTGATAACCAATATCAAATCCAATTCCTAAACCTATATTGCTGATTCCAAAATAATATCCCGGTATAACATGAATTCCAAATTCAAAGCCAGCATCGGCTTTAGTATATTTGGAAGCATCTGTTCCTGTATATGTTCCTAAACTTACGCCGAAAGGAAATAGTACATTCACTTCAAAACCTGTTTTTGCCATCAAATTTCCGCTTAATGCAATTACTAATAAACTTGCAATTATCACTGCTTTTTTCATTTTTTATAATCCTTTATATTGTATGTACTATTTTTTATAGTCGGAAATAGTAATAATCTATTTATAATAAAAAAACTATTAAAAAAAGGAATACATATTATTAAATATGCATTCCTTAAATATTATTTTTAATTAATTTTTATTAGAATCTTAATCCAATTTCTCCGCCTAAATCAAATGAAGACATTTTAATATTATTATTAGGGTCTTTATATTCTACCAAAGGTATATCATAAGAAGCATATATACCTAAAACTAGGTTATAAGGCAATAAGAAATCAACAACCCCTTTTACATAAGGTATATAAGGATTTTTAAAAGTATCTTTAAGTCTTTTATAATCATATCCTTGAGAAGTGTACCCTCCGTCACTTTCTCTAAAGTAACTGCTTCCTGCTAAAGGTATTTTTACACCAGCACCTACACCTATTGATACAAACCAAACATCTATTCTAGGAAGTATTCCTACCATTAAGCTATCGAAAGTTAATCCGCCTTTTGATTTTTCATCAATAACTGCTTTGAAAGCAAACACATCTCTATTATATCCTAAATCCAATCCTAAACCAAATGATAAATACTCAAACCCAAAATAATATGCAGGCTGTACATGAACACCAAATTCAAATCCAGTATCAGATTTTACATGTTGAGCTTCATTTCCGCTGAAACTGCTGAAACTTGCTCCAAGCGGTACTATTAACCCTAAACCAAATCCTGTTTTAGCCATAAGTCCGCTGCTTATGCTCATTACTAATATACTTGTTATTATAATTAATTTTTTCATTTTGTTTCTTTCTCCTAAAAAATGTATCTATATATTAAATTATAGTAATTAAAAAAATAAACCATATATAATTTACTTTTTGTTTATTTTTTCTATATACAATAATGTTATCTGAATAATTACTGTTTATATTGTAAGATTATTCTAACTTTTTTGCAAGCTATTTTTCTTATATGTACTACAAAATATATTCATAAAATAATGCACATCTTATACTGCATAATATATAAAAAATATGATGTATTTGAAATTTTAATTTTTCAATTTTTTTATGTTTCTTTTTCTGCTGTTACGCACCCAAACTGGAAGTATATTTTGTTGTAATCAAAGACTTCTTTCAGTTGGCATAAAATTAGTTGGTCAAAGAATTATAAAGTGCTATTTATACTAAATTTATATAAACTGTTAATAATTTTATTATATTAATTTTTATTTTATAATATTTATTAAGCATCATTTAATTTATGAACTAAGTATTAAAAGCTAATATTTGTTATTAACTTTTAATACTTTAAACTTAATGATTTTAAATACTATAAATATTTAAATTATTTAATTCATTTTTATTTATAAATATATTATCTCCCAAAGGAGAAACTGTAAATGAAGAAGTTTTCTCACCTCTATTAATAAATATCTCTACAACTGATATATCTGATATTATTCTAACATCATCGCCTGATTTAGCTTTTATTTCTATCTTTTCAAGTCCTGACATTCCATTATATTTTACATCTTTTCTGTCTATAGTTAATAGAGAATTATTTTTATCATAATTTAAATATAAACCTTTTTTGCTGCTGTCGGCAAATAAAGTAATATCAAAATTATCTTTTATTTTAAACTCTATATCATAAAGGTTTTTAGTATTATTAAAATCGTTTAATGCCCCTTTTCTTTCATTTTCAAATTCTTTTACAGGATAAGTTTTAAATACGTTATTTTCTACAAAACATTCTCTCGGTATAGTCATCATTCCGCAAAACTCATTGTCATCAAATGGCTTTATCATTCTTATCCAGCCTATAATGATTCTTCTTTCTTTGTTTTGTTTATCATCATAATAGTTGAAAGTTTGAGGAGCATATATCTCTAAAGAGTCATCTATTAAACCTTTATTTGCTATATTGAAATTAAAATTATTAAAATCCATCTTTCCTAATAAATACATAGAAATATTCGGATATTCTTTACTTCCAGCACCCATAGGAGAGAATACTAAAACATCATTATTATCTATTTCAAAAAAGTCAGGACATTCCCAACCCCAGCCAAATTCATTGCTTTCCCATTTTCCTTCAAATTCCCAAGTATTTAAATCATTACTCTTATAAAATATTAAACTTCCATTTTTATAATTTTCAGTATTTCCCAAAACTATTCTATAAAAACCATTTTTAGTTTTAAATACCTTAGGGTCTCTAACATGAACATCATGCATATATCTTGTATCTATTTCTATAACAGGAGGCAATATTTTTTTAAATGTATATCCGCCGTCTTCTGAAATAGCATGTATTTGACATGGTGTAAATCCGTTTGGATCATCTTGAACAGGTATATTATATTCATTATATTTTATTTTATGATATTTCACACCAGTATAGAATATGTGTAATTTTCCATCTTTTTCTATAGCACTTCCTGAAAAACATCCGTCTTTGTCATATTCATTGTCATATTTTAATGCTATATCTTCATGATTCCAATTTATCATATCTTTGCTTGTAGCATGTCCCCAATGCATACAGCCCCAGCAAATGCCAAATGGGTTATATTGATAATACAAATGAAATAATCCATTATGATAGCATAGTCCATTAGGGTCATTCATCCAATTAGATTTTGGTGTGAAATGGTATTTTGGTCTTAATTTCATTTTAAATTCCTTCAATTAATTTTTTTATTGTTTAATTAACCTTTTGCAGAAACGTGTGCTATACCTTTTACTATATATTTTTGACATACAGAATATATTATTACCATTGGTATAGTTATAATTGTTAAAGCAGCCATAACTTGACCCGTATACACAGGGTTAACAGACATAAATGATTGTAAACCAACTTGTACAGTTTGCTTATCAACATCACTGAATACCATTATTGCCCATAAGAAATCATTCCATACACCAATAAAGCTAAATATTGCAACAGTTGCAAAAGCTGATTTACAGTTAGGCAATATTACTAAAAAATAGGTTTGAATTGCATTAGTTCCATCTATTTTTGCCGCCTCTTCAAGTTCTTTCGGTAATGATATGAAAAATTGTCTAAATAAAAATATGTTCATAGCACTAACAATAAATGGGAATATATATCCAAAAGTAGTATTTACCCCTTTAAGACCTCTTACTATTAAATATAAAGGCACCATAGTAGTTTCAGTAGGAATAATCATAGTTGCTATAATGAAAGACATAATCACATTTTTAAAAGGCATTTTCATTCTTGAGAGAGAATAACCTGCTAAAGAGTTTAAAAGACAAGAAATAAACATAGCTATTAAAGAGTATTTTAAACTGTTTAAAAGATATCCTACCATATTAAATCTTTCATTTAATTCTATATAATTGTTAAACCATTGATTTATTGGAGTTAAAGGCGGTAAGAAAGCTTTTATTGAACTTAAATCTTCAAATATTTGAGCCTCTGGTTTTATGGAACTAACAAACATCCATATCATAGGAAATATAAAAAGTAAAGCTAACGGTAAAACACATATAAAGAATAAAATTCTTTTTATTAAAATAATATTTTTTTTATTCATAACAATACCTCATTAATCATTTAAGTTTTTAGAGACTTTTTGCTGTATTATAGAAATAATAACTACCATAATGATAAACAATACAGAAATAGCAGAAGCATATCCTACATTTCTAAATCTGAATCCGTTTTCAAATATATAGAATAGTATTGTTTTTGTGCTATTTAAAGGACCTCCATTAGTCATTATCATAGGCTGAACTATCAATTTAAATGCTTGTATTGTTATTGTGATAAAAATAAAATAGAATGTGTTTCTTAAATTCGGAATAGTTATATATAAAAACTGCTGCCATTTTGAGGCACCGTCTATTGAAGAAGCTTCATATAATTGCGGAGGTATATTTTTTAAACCTGCAAGTAAAATAAGCATTTGAGTTCCGCAGCCTTGCCATGCTGATATTAATATTATAGACGGCATAGCTTGTTTAGTTGAAAATAAAAACTGCTGTGGGGCTATTCCTATTTTACCAATCATACTATTTAAAAGCCCATTGCTTGGATTTAATATAATCATCCATAAAGCAGATATAACAGCTAATGACATTATTGTTGGGCTGAAAAACGCAACTTTAAAAAATATAGTTTCTTTAAACGATCTATTAATTAATAAGGCAAAAATAAATCCTAATAAAGTTTGCAAAGGTACTACAAAAATAACAAAATAAAATGTATTTAATATTGATTTACTTACTAATTCATCTTTAAATGCATTTACATAATTTTCTACACCTATAAATGTTTTTGCATTAGGTCTTAACATATTATAGTCTAAAAAACTATAGTAAAAGGTGTAAAGAAGCGGACCAACAACAGTAATCAATATAACTATTAAACCGGGAGCTAAAAATGCAATAGCAGCAAGCATTTCTTTTTTATTAGATTTCATATTTTTATCCTTTACAATAAAATAAAAAGCCAGTAAGATTGGTAAATCTTACCGGTATATTCAAAAAATATATTACTTTCTATAAACTGATAATTCTTTTTCCACTTTTTGTGTCATATCATCTACTACTTTATCTACATCTTGTCCGGAAATTATAGCTTGAATAGCAGCTTGGAATTGATAACTTAAATATTGATAAACAGGTGTTATAGGTCTTGGAGTGCCATATAATAAAGTTTGCTGCATAGCTAAATAATATTCTCCGCCTTCAGAATAAGGAGAGGTATCATTTTCTGACAATTTATGAACAGGTAAATTTCCTGATTGACTAGCCATTTCTAAAGAAGCTTCCTCACTGCATAATATTTTTATTAATTCTGCAGCTATTTCAGGATTTTTAGAAGAAGAAGTTACACCAAAAGTCCAAGAACCCATAGGACCTTTTATTTCACCTTGATGATATCGAGGATAAGGCATATATCCCCAATTTAAATTAGTATAATTTTTCTTTAAATTTTCTATTTCCCAAGTACCATATAATAACATAGCAGCATTTCCAGTATTAAATACATATTGAGCTGGTGATATAGAAGTTAATTTTTCTTGTACCAATTTTTGAATAAATTTGAAAGCTTCTCTAGTTGCTTGAGAATCCAAATATCCAACTACTTCTAAACCATCTGGAGAAACTACACCTTTATTTTGTGTGTCAGCAGATTGTACAAAAGGCAATAATCCATAAATAAGCCATTCTGTCCATTCATTTAAATGCATATCTAAAGGAAGTATATTAGGGTCATATTCTTTTACTTTTACTAAAGCGTCGTATAAATTATCCCAAGTCCAAACATCATCAAAACCATTAGCAGGCGTGATGCCGGCTTTTTCAAATATATCTTTGTTATAAAATAAAACTACAGCACTGTTTATATATCCTAAAGCCCATAATTGTTCTTTGTAAGTACCTTGTGCTATGATACTAGGGTCAAAACTGTCTAATTCTTCTTGAGTATAATAATCTCCTATAGGAACTATGATTCCATTTTCAGCAAAAGTTGCAACATTAGGTCCATCTATATGTAAAACATCTGGAAGTTCATTAGCTGTAATAGCAGCATTTACTTTATCATCAAATCCAGAACCTGCACCGCCTCTTGCAATAAATTCTACTTCTGCTTTATACTGACCTTTATATTTTTCATTAAATTTTTCTATCATTTGTTTAGTTATTATACCTTCAGCTATTTCAGGAGAAGCTTGAGACCATACTTTTATAATTTTTTCTCCGTCAGCAGTTGTATCGCTTTTACTTCCGCAAGAAAATAGAAATAAACTGAAACAGAAAATAATTAATAATAACTTTTTCATATTAAATACTCCTTATTTTTTATTATCAATAAATAGGTAACTGGTTACATTTATTTATACATTTTAGTGTATTAATAAATATATAAAAGTCAATTAAAAACTATAAAAAAATCATTAAATATAAAATTATTATAATTATATGTAGAATATAAAAAAGATTATTATATAAAATAAAACTTTCGACTAGTTTGTTAAAATATACAAAAATGATAAAATATGATTGCAATAAATACTAATTAGTTGTATTTTGTAATTTAGCAGAATTAACTTTTAATAAAAAAACACAATTAAATACAAATAAAAGGTTTCAAATATGCAAGAAAAAATAAATGAACTTAAAAAAAGAAAAGAAAAGATAGAGGAAGCTGGCGGCAAAGATAAAATAGAGGAGCGTCATGCTAAAGGAAAATTAACAGCGAGAGAGCGTATATTGTATCTTTTAGATGAGAGCACTTTCTGCGAGATTGATGCTTTTATAGAACATAGATGCAGTGATTTTGGTATGGAAAAAAATAAGATAGCAGGCGAAGGTGTAGTTACAGGATACGGTAAGATTAACGGCAGACAAGTGTGCGTGTATGCTCAGGATTTTACTGTTATAGGCGGTTCTTTAGGACAAATGCATGCTGCTAAAATTTGTAAAGTACAAGATATGGCAATTAAATTGGGCTGTCCTTGTATTGGAATTAATGATTCTGGCGGAGCAAGAATACAAGAGGGTATTGATTCATTAAGAGGCTATGGAGATATTTTCTATAGAAACGTACAAGCTTCTGGTGTTATACCTCAAATATGTGTAATAATGGGACCTTGTGCTGGAGGAGCTGTTTATTCTCCTGCTTTGATGGACTTTATACTTATGACTGATAAAACAGCTAATATGTTTATTACTGGTCCTCAGGTTGTAAAGGCTGTAACAGGTGAGCAGGTTTCTGCAGAAGAGCTTGGAGGAGCATTTGTTCACAGCAAAACTTCAGGTGTTGCTTCTTTAATGTTCCCAGATGAGACATCTACTTTGGACGGTGTTAAAAAATTACTTTCTTATATACCTCAAAACAATTTGGAAGATGTGCCTTTAGAAAATACTAATGATGACCCTAATAGAAATGATGAAGAATTATCAAACATACTTCCAGACAGTCCTAATAAACCTTATGATATAAAAGAGATTATAAAAAGAGTGGTTGATAATGGAGAGTTTTTTGAGCTTCAGCCTTTATTTGCTACTAATATAGTGATATGTTTTGCTCGTCTTGACGGAAAATCTGTTGGTATAATAGCTAATCAGCCTAATTCTATGGCGGGTGTACTTGATATTAATGCTGCTGACAAGGCTGCTCGTTTCATTCGTTTCTGTGATAGTTTTAATATTCCTTTGGTTACATTGGTTGACACTGCAGGATATTTGCCAGGTGTAGGTCAGGAGCATAATGGAGTTATTAGACATGGTGCTAAACTTTTATATGCTTATTCTGAGGCTACTGCTCCAAAGATTACTCTTATAATAAGAAAGTCTTACGGCGGAGCTTATATAGCTATGTGTTCTAAGCATTTAGGTGCTGATATGGTTTATGCTTGGCCTTCTGCTGAGATTGCTGTTATGGGACCTGATGGTGCAGCTAACATTATATTTAAAAAAGATATAGACAAAGCTCAAGACCCTAAGAAAATGAGAGCTGAAAAGATAGAAGAATATAAAAAAGAGTTTGCTAATCCTTACAGAGCTGCTGTTAGGGGATATGTTGATGATGTAATAGAGCCTGAATATACTAGAAGCTATCTCATTAATGCACTTCATTTATTAGTAAGTAAGAGAGAGACTAGACTTCCTCGTAAACATGGTAATATACCTTTGTGATTTTGTATTGTAATTCTAATAGAAAAGGAGTAAAAATTTATGGATCATAATGCTGCTATTACAATATTTGGTATAATATCTGTTTTAATTGTTGCTTTGGTTTTTTATGTTTTGGCTTTAGTTTTGGGTATTATTTTTAAACCGAGAAATATAAAGAAAGAAGAAGAGATTAGCAAGGTTGTAGAAGAGAGTAAAACTAAAGAAGAGGATTTATTAGATGACAGTGAGCTTGTAGCGGCTATCACTGCTTGTATCACTGCTTATAGCGGTAATTCTAAATTTGTAATAACTTCAATAAAAGAGTCTAAAACTCCTGTATGGGGTATGGCTGATAGAATAAAATAGGATAAAATAAAAAAAAGAGAAAATAAAAAATAATTTAGGAGATAAATGATGATTAAAAATTATAAAGTAACTGTTAATGGAAAAAGTTATGATGTATCTGTTGAGGAGATAAGAAATGAATCTGTTGCTTCAAATAAAGTTTTATCTAATGCTGTTAATAAAGTTGTAAATAATCAGGCAGCTAATACAAAAGCTTCTGCACCAACTACAGCACCAGCACCTGCTGCTCAAAAAGCTCCTGCTATAGATGAGAATGCTATATCAGTAAAAGCTACTATGCCAGGCACTATATTATCATTTAATGTTGCTATAGGAGATAAGGTAACAGAGGGGCAGGTTGTTGCTGTATTAGAAGCTATGAAGATGGAAAATGAACTTACAGCTCCTGCTTCCGGAGAGGTTATATCTATACATGTTGAAAAAGGTTCATCTGTTGTAGAAGGTCAAGTGATATTGCAGATTAAGTGATATAATTTCGAGAGGTGAATATGAATAATTCTTTAGGGTTGGATTTTAACTATTTATTTGCAGGTTTTTATCCGCCGTCTTTTTCGCAGATAATAATGATATTGATAGGTGCTTATTTAATTTATATGTCTATATATTATAATAAGAAACCTTTGCTTCTTTTGCCTATGGGAGTTGCTATACTTGCAGCTAATATGCCTTTGCCAAAAATAACTGAAGATGTAATTAACGGCTTTTTGGGTATGATATATAATGGGGCAAGCAGCGGAGTTTATTCTGTGCTTGTATTTTTCGCAGTTGGAACTATGATAGATTTGGGTCTTGTGCTTGCTGACCCTAAAAACTTTTTTATAGGGGCTAGTTCGCAGATTGGTATATTTGTTGTATTTTTCATGATTAGCAATTTAATAGGCTCTGATGTGGCTGCTGCTACTTCTATTATAGGGGCTGCTGACGGTTCTTTGGCTATGTATATGACAGCTTTAGTAACTGATGCTAAATATTTTGCTCCTATTGTGATGGCATCATATCTTTATATGGAGCTTTTGCCTATACTTCAGATTGGCGTTACCAAGTTTTTAACTACTAAAAAAGAAAGAACTATATCTATGTCATATTTAAGACATGTTTCGAGGGGAGAGAAGATTATATTTGCTGTGGTTGCTATGGGGCTTTGCGGCATATTTTTAGCTAATTCTTTTCCACTTATAGCGGCTCTTCTTTTTGGAAGTATTTTAAGAGAATCTGATATTATTAAAAATTTCTCAGTTACAATACAAAAGTCTTTAACCGGCATTCTTACTATGCTTATTGGTATAGCTATAGGTTCATCTGCTTCTGCGGATAATTTTATATCTTTAAGTACAGTATTAATATTTGCATTTGGATTTTTATCATTAATATTAAATACTATAATAGGTGTTTTAGTTGCTAAGATTATTAATGTACTTACAGGCGGCAAGGTTAATCCTATAATAGGTTCAGCTGGACTTAGTGCTTTCCCTGTGCCTGCTTGGGGAGCTCATATATATGGTCAGGAAAATAGCTCTTCTAACTGTTTGCTTCTTCATGCTATGGCTGTTAATATTTCTGGTATAATTTCAGGTGCTATCACTGTTGGAATATTCCTTGCTTTTTTTCATTGATTTATCGTTTTTTATATAAATTAATTTTTAGAACAGAGGATTTTATTGCCTCTGTTCTAATTTTTAGTAATTATCCTTTTATAAATATATCTTTTCCGAACCATTTAGTAGATATTTCAGAAGCCTTTCCATCAGCTCTCATATCATCTAAAGCTTTATCAATAGCATTTAATAATTCTGTATCTGTTTTTCTAAGCCCAACACTAAGATATTGAGATGTAATAGGATTATCTTCCAATACTTCAAAATCAGCTTTTTCTTTAGATATATAATAGCGTCCTACTATTTCATCTACCACTACAGCATCTATTCTCTTAGCCTCTAAATCTAAAAAAGCATTAGCATAAATATCATATTGTCTAACTTCTTTAGCTTCTTTGCTTATAGGGTCAGCTTCTAATGATTCATAATTGCTGCTTCCTGTTTGTACTCCTAATATTTTTCCTTTTAAATCATCTTTAGTTTTAATATCAGCCCTATCTGCATTTTTCACTATCATAAGTCTGTTATTAAGATATGGTTTAGTAAAATTAACTTGCTCTTTTCTAGTTTCATTAATAGCAAATCCATTCCATACCACATCAACATCGCCTTTCTTTAAGCTCAATACGACGCTAGACCAATCTACAGGTTTAGCCACCAACTCCACCCCGAGGCGGTTTGCAACTTCTTTGGCTAAGTCTATATCAAAACCAACTATATTTCCTTCTTCATCTCTAAAACCCATAGGGGCAAAAGTGTCATCTAAACCTAATACAAGTTTTCCATTCTCTTTTACTTTTTGCAGAGAATTATCCGCTTCTGTATTTTGTGTTTGAGTTTTTGAACAAGATAAAGCAAAAATAAATATAAAGAATAAAGTTATTATACGTTTCATAGTCTTCTCCTGTTATTTTAATTTTTTAAATTATAATTTTTAAATAAATTTTTAATAAATATAATGTTGTTTTAAAATTGATGTTTATATAAGTTTATATAATAAAAAGAAATTATTAATGATGATGATGATGTTTAGGAGAATATTGTTTTAAGAATTGAACTTTGAAAAAGCATTTGATGTTATTCATTTTTAATCTCCTATATGTTTTTATTTATTATTTGTTTAATGGAGGCTTTATATTATTTTTTTAGCCCCCATTAATTTTTTGTTATTTTACAACAATGTCTTTACCAAACCATTTAGTAGAAATCTCTGCTGCCTTTCCATCAGCTCTCATATCATCTAAAGCCTTGTCAACAGCATTCAATAATTCTACATCATTTTTTCTAAAACCTATACCATAAAGCTCTTCAGTTAATGGGCTATTTTCTACAACTTCAAAATTAACATTCTCTTCAGCTATATAATAACGTGCTGCCACTTCATCTATTACAACAACATCGATTCTCTTAGCTTGTAAATCTAAAAAAGCATTAACATTAACATCATAAGGTCTAACTTCTTTAGCTTCTTTGCTTATAGGGTCAGCTTCTAATGCCTCTTGATTGCTTCCAACCTGTACACCTAACACTTTTCCTTTCAAATCTTCTTTGCTGTTAATATCTGTTCTGTCGGAAGATTTTACTATTATTAGTCTGTTATTAAGATATGGCTTAGAGAAATTAATTTGTTGTTTTCTGCTTTCATTAATTGTAAAGCCGTTCCATAACATATCAACATCTCCTTTGTTTAAGCTTAATATACCGCTTGCCCAATCTATAGGCTTAACTTCTAATTTTACTCCTAAACGATTAGCAACTTCCTGAGCTAAATCAATATCAAAACCAACTACATTTCCAGCTTCATCTCTAAAACCCATAGGGGCAAAAGTGTCATCTAAACCTAATATCAATTTGCCGCTCTCTTTTACTTTTTGTAAAGAATTGTCAGCTCCTGCTTGTGTGTTTTGCGTTTCTGTTTTTGAACAAGATATAGCAAAAATAATCATAGAAAATAAAATTAATATACGTTTCATAGTTTTTTCCTCCTAAGTTAAATAATTGTTTTTTTTAAAATTAATCTATATAAACGTAATAAAAAAAATAATGTTTTTAAAATTTAAAGTTGTTTATAAAAGAAATGATTATTATTGATGATGATGATGTTTAGGAGAATATTGTTTTAAGAATTGAACTTTGAAAAAGCATTTGCTGTTATTCATTTTTTTATCTCCTATTTTTTTGAATTATTTGTTTTTTTATTATTTATTTAATGGAGGCTTTATATTGTTTTTTAGCCCCCATTAATTTTTTGTTATTTTACAACGATGTCTTTACCAAACCATTTAGTAGAAATCTCTGCTGCTTTTCCATCAGCTCTCATATCATCTAAAGCTTTGTCAACAGCATTTAATAATTCTACATCATTTTTTCTAAAACCTATACCATAAAGCTCTTCAGTTAATGGGCTATTTTCTACAACCTCAAAATTAACATTTTCTTCAGCTATATAATAACGTGCTGCTACTTCATCTATTACAACAACATCTATTCTCTTAGCTTGTAAATCTAAGAAAGCATTAACATTAACATCATAAGGTCTAACCTCTTTAGCCTCTTTGCTAATAGGGTCAGCTTCTAATGCTTCCTGATTGCTTCCAACCTGTACACCTAAAACTTTTCCTTTCAAATCTTCTTTGCTGTTAATATCTGTTCTGTCGGAAGATTTTACTATTATAAGTCTGTTATTAAGATATGGCTTAGAGAAATTAATTTGTTGTTTTCTGCTTTCATTAATTGTAAAGCCGTTCCATAACATATCAACATCTCCTTTGTTTAAGCTTAATATACCGCTTGCCCAATCTATAGGCTTAACTTCTAATTTTACTCCTAAACGATTAGCAACTTCCTGAGCTAAATCAATATCAAAACCAACTACATTTCCAGCTTCATCTCTAAAACCCATAGGGGCAAAAGTGTCATCTAAACCTAATATCAATTTGCCGCTCTCTTTTACTTTTTGTAAAGAATTGTCAGCTCCTGCTTGTGTGTTTTGCGTTTCTGTTTTTGAACAAGATATAGCAAAAATAATCATAGAAAATAAAATTAATATACGTTTCATAGTTTTTTCCTCCTAAGTTAAATAATTTTTTTTAAAATTAATCTATATAAACGTAATAAAAAAATAATGTTTTTAAAATTGTTTTTTATATTTGTTTATTAAAGAAATGATTATTGATGATGATGGTGATGTTTAGGAGAAGAGAATTGTGATAATTGAAGTGTAGAAAAATACATCTTATTCATTTTTATCTCCTAATTTGATTTTCTTACTATTAATTGTAATACTATTTATAAAAATGTCAATAGACATTATATATATTTTTATGTTTTTTTATTAAATTTTTATAAAAAAATTATATAGATATTAAGTTTTTGGCATCTATTGCTTCAGTATAATTAGAATCTATCTCTATAGCTTTGTTGAAGTTTTCTAATGCTGATTTTCTATTTCCAAGTTTATCGTATATAGTTCCTATGTTAAAATATATTAATTTATTACTATCATCTAATTCTTTTGCTTTATCTAAATATTTTATAGCCATATTATTGCTGTTTTTCTTTCTGTAACAAGAAGCAATATTGCATAATGCATATATATTTGTTTTATTGCAATTAAAATTAAGCTCATGAAAATATGAAAGTGCTTTGTCATATTCTCCTTTATAAAAACAAATACAGCCAAGAAGGTTTATAATATCATTAGTTTGCTTTATTGAATAGGCAAGCTCAGCATAATGCAAAGCAAAGTCATACATTCTCCATTTGTAGCTTTGATAAGCCATATATGATATTCTTTCATAATCTTTTTTTCTTAATTTGTCTGTATTATGCTTTTCTATTGCTTTATTTAAAAATGTTTCTCTGTTGTTTTTATCCATTATAGATAAATATTCATATATAAAAGAATTATCTATGCCAAGTTCTATTAATTTAATAAAATTCTCTATTGCTTTTTTATAATTATTTCTTTGCATATTAATAAAACCTATAATATACAAAGCTTCAGTATTATCAGAATTGTTTTCTAATATTTTATTATAATATTTTTCAGCCTCATTTAATTTGTTTTCTTTTATATATATTCTTGCTAAAGAAGTGAGGGCGTTAATATCATTAGGGTTATTATTTAATATTTCATTATATTTTTTTATCTGTTCGCTATAATCTTTTGCCATAATATATAACAATAAAAATTATTATATTAAAATATTACTAATAATTTTTATTTCCTCCTCCTTTAAAAAATCATTATTGTTCATTATCGTAAAATTTTTTCATCATAGTATTTCTATATTCGCTAAAATTATCATTTTCTATTGAAGCTCTTAAATCTTTCATAAATCTCTGCATAAATCTTATATTGTGTATAGTCATGAGTATAGAAAACAGTATTTCATGCGATTTGTCAAGATGATTAAGATAAGCTTTAGAGAAATTTTTACAAGTATAGCAGTCGCAGCCTTCTTCTAACACAGTATCGTCCATTCTATATTTTGAGTTTCTAATCCTCACAACCCCATTCATAGTAAAAGCTTCACCATTTCTAGCATTTCTAGTAGGCATCACGCAGTCAAACATATCAATGCCTTCCATTACAGCATTAAGTATATCACGAGGCTCACTCACCCCCATTAAATAACGAGGTTTTTGCTTGTTTGTATATAGCATAACTTTAGAAAGCACTTCATGCATTTTTTCCGGAGTCTCTCCAACAGAAAGCCCCCCAATAGAATAAAAAGGAAAGTCCATATTAACCAAAGTTTCAGCACTTTCTTTTCTCAAATCATCAAACATTCCGCCCTGTATTATACCGCCTAAGTATTGATATTCACTGTTAGGTGTGCTGTCATGATATTCTTTGCATTCTTTAGCCCATTTATGAGTTCTAAGCATTGCCTCTTTAGCATAATTATAATCAGCATCTGCCTTACAGCATTCATCAAAACTCATTATAAAATCAGCACCTATAATATGCTCTGCCTCCATCACACTTCTTGGAGTAAAGAAATATTTTGAGCCGTCTATATGAGACCTAAACTCAACTCCTTCATCGGTAATTTTTCTTAGCTGAGCAAGTGAAAATACCTGAAAACCACCAGAATCTGTAAGCATTGCCCCTTTCCAATTCATAAACTTTTTTACACCGCCAAACTTTTTTATCACCTCTAAACCAGGCTTTAAAACTAAATGATAAGTATTAGCAAGTATAATCTTACTTTCTGTTTCTTCTATCATAGCAGGGGTTAATGCCTTTACTGTAGCTTTAGTTCCTACAGGCATAAAAACAGGCGTATCTATTACAACACCATTAACTTCTATTTTACCAAGTCTCGCATGTGTTTGATTAGAGTTTTTTAATACTTCAAAAGAAAATGACATAATAAACCTTTATTTAATTATTTTAATTAGTTATTTTTTTGTTTTTGATGTTTTTGTATTTGGCTTTTTTGTGTAAATATATACAAGCATTATTAAAGATACTATCATCATTATTATAGAATATATTGCCCCAGATGTGATATTGTCTATAGTCCATTCTGTAACATCTCTAAAAAACTGCTCTATTACAGCTCTAAAAAGTCCATATAAAAATATCCATACAAATAGCCTTGTACCTTTTCTTATATTTTTGTTTTTTTGGCTTAATGCTAATATTATATAAGAAACTAAAGCAAGAACTAAACCTTCAAGAAATGCTTCATATAATTGCGAAGGGTATCTTAATTCTGTATATGGTCTAATTGCAGGTATTAATTCCTTCCAATTTTCATATCCTCCAACAGTATCATAATCTGGAAATATCATTCCAAGCGGTGAATCTGTAACTCTGCCGTAAAGCTCTGCATTCATAAAATTGCCTATTCTTCCAAAAAACAAAGCGAAACTTGAAGGAAGTGTTGCATGGTCTGCTATATTTAAAAATTCATATTTATATTTTTTGCTGAATATATACCCTCCAATAATCATTCCTATAAGTCCGCCATGAAAAGACATTCCAGCAAAACCTAAAAAAGTAATTCCATTATCAAGATTAAAACCTAATATCTCCCAAGGCTTTAAAAAAGAAGAAGGTGAGTAAAGTAAAAAATATCCAACTCTAGCACCTACTATAGCTCCCACAGCGGCATAAAAAACCATATCATAAGCTCCGCCGTCTTTTGAGTTGTTAAATTTAATCCAGCCTTTTTTTTCTAAATGATTAAGTATCAAGCAAGAAACTGCAATGCCTACTATATACATAAGTCCATACCATCTAATAGCACCAAGCACTGGTATATTTTCTGGAAATACAAACGGAGTAAAAAATTCAGGGTATTTCATCAATTTTCCTTATCATTATCAATTTATTTTAATTTTTATATTATATGTTATGCACTAAAAAATCAAGGATATAATAATTTTGAATACATATAATTTTTATATTATAAAAATAAAAAATATTATCTGTAAATTATAGTTTTATTAATATATATATGTTATAAAATATTTTGCTATAATATGTTATTTCAAATTATTAGAGTTTATAATTTTATATTTATGAAACAAACATCAAAATTTTAGTTCATTAATTATTTTTTTAGAGATTAAATGTTTTTTGAATTAAAAAAATTATATATTTATTGACATTTGTAATTATATTTATATGCTAATTTAGTATATTATATTTTTTAATAGGAAAATAATATGAAAAGAATAGTGTTTTATTTATTTGTTTTAACGAGTGTGTTTCTTGCAATCTCTTGTAACAAGTCATCAAAAAATGTAGCTGAAGATGGCAGTATTATTATTCAAGTATTTACAAGATACGGTTCTGAAAGTCCGGATGAGGTTTATTTCAGACAGAAAGTAGAAGAGTTTAATAATATGAGCAATGGTGTAAAAGTGGTTACAGATTATGTTGTTCAGGAAGCCAATTATTTGGATAAGTTGAGGGTTTCTTTTGCTAATGGGGATACTCCTAATATTTTTCTTGAATACGGCGGTTCAAGAGTTAAAGATTATTTAGAGGCAGATGCTTTAGTAAATATACAGACATATTTTGATACAGATAAAGCTTGGTATGACAGTTTTTATGCTTCTCTTTTCAGTGATTTGAAATATGATGATTATGATGGAATTTGGGGAGTACCTTTCAAGTCATATACTATATTACTTTATTATAATAAAGATATTTTTGCTAAAAACGGTTTGACTCCTCCTGAAACTTATGAGCAATTATTGGCAGTATGCGAAAAATTAAAACAGGCTGGTATTAAGCCTTTCCAAGCAGGCGAAAAAGATATTTGGAGATTGGGACATTTGCATAATAATATAGTATATAAGACATTAGGAGTAGGTGCTGCCAAAAAGCTTGCTGATAGAACTTTATCTTATGACAGCCCTGAGATGATAAGTACTTATCAAAAGATTTATGATATGTTAGGAAAAGGATATTTAGGTACAGATATATTAAATACAGATTATGGTACAGAGGTAGCTTCATTTGAATCAGAAAAATCTGCTATGATGTGGAATGGTTCTTGGTATGTATTAGAAACTGTAGGAAAGGATATATATAATAAAATAGGTGTTGTTCCATTCCCATATATTAACCCTCAATATAAAACACATGCTCAAGGCGGAGCTTCAGATATGCTATATATTTCTAAATTAAATAAATCTGAAGAAGAAATAGAAGCATCTATAAAGTTTTTAAAATATATTACATCAGAAGAATATTTCAGAGGATTAAATGAAGTAGCTGCTGCTATACCTCCTGTTAAATTTACTCCTTCAGAAAATGCACCTGAGAATCCTGTTTTAGATGAAGTATTTAAAATATTAAACAGCTATGAGGCATTAGGCTCAGATGTTCAAAATTCTGACCCTGCTTCACATATGTTAGACTCTGTTAGAAATGCTTTGCAAGGATTAGGTATGGGAAATACTCCTGAAGAGTGCGGAAAACAAATTGTAGAACGTTTGAATCAATAAAAAATAGGATAATTTATGAATAAAAAAAGAAAGGACACCTTTATAATTATATTATTTTTAGCTCCAGCTTTGATAATATTTTTTGGTTTAATAATATATCCTGTTTTAAATACAATATATTTATCTTTTTTCAGCTGGAAAGGGATATTTGGCTCTCCTTTAAAATTTGTAGGGTTAAATAATTTTATAAATGTTTTAAAAAGTCCTAGTTTTTTTAAAGCATTATTAAATTCATTCTATTTTATGATAGGCGGTTTTTTAATATTAATGCCTTTATCATTCATTTTAGCATTACTTATTACTTCCAAGCTAAGAGGTACAAAATTAATGAAAACTTCATTTTTTATGCCTATTATGCTTTCAGGTACAGCAATAGCTTTAATGTGGGTATATATATTAAATCCTACTTATGGTGCTTTAAATGTTATATTAAAAGCAATAGGGTTAGATTTTTTAGCAAAAGAATGGCTTTCTACTCCTACTTTAAATATATGGTCTATTGTTCTTGTAAACGAGTGGACTTATGCAGGGTATAATATGCTTATATTTGCTGCAGGTTTAATAGCTATACCTAATTCTATTTATGAGTCTGCTGAATTAGACGGATGTACGGGCATTAAAAAATTAATATACATTTCTATACCTTTATCTAAAGAATCTTTTAAAATATTTTCTATATTGTGTATTACAGGATGTTTAAAGGTTTTTGATTTAGTTTGGGCTATGACCAAGGGCGGACCAAACAGAACTTCAGAAGTACCTGCCACATTATTATATAATGAAGCATTTACTTTTAAATCTTTTGGTACAAGCAGTGCCATAGGAGTAATACTGCTGCTGTTAGGTATTATATTGAGTTTTTTATTGACAAAAACTTTATTCAAAAAAGAAGAATAATTGCGGAGGATTATAAATGAGCAGAAAAATGTTTAAATACGGAGCTTATGCTTTTGCTATATTATGGGGTATAACAACTTTATTTCCTCTTGCTATTACTTTACTCTCTTCATTTAAAGACAATAATGGAATATATTTAAGTATGTTCTCATTGCCCAAAGAGTGGATTTGGCAAAATTATACAGATGCTTTTACTGTGGCAAAAATAGGAAGGGGTATATTAAATTCTATTTTTATTGCGATAATATCTACAGCACTAACTATAGTAATAGGAATGTTTACTGCATATATTTTATCAAGAAAAAAGTTTAAATATAAATCATTAATATATTTATTATTTGTTGTAGGCGTTATGATACCTGTACATTGTACTATAATACCTATATCAAGCCTTTCTACTATACTTAATGGTAAAAATACATATTGGTTTATAATATTAGTTTATGTAGCTTTCGGATTATCACAGGCAGTGTTTTTATTTACTGGATATTTAGATGGAATAGACAAGGAAATAGATGAGGCTGCTATTATAGATGGATGTAATGATTTTCAATTATTATTTAGAATATTGTATCCTGTATCAATACCAATCATTTCTACAGAGGCTATATTAGCTTTTATAGCAGGATATGGAGAGTTGATTTTTTCTATGATATTATTTACAGATGAGTCTAAATATACTGTAGCTAGGTCTATGCTTGCTTTTTCAGGCGGATATCAGCAGAGATTAGGACCTATATTTGCGTGCATAATTATAGCCGTTCTTCCTATGCTTGTATTATATATATTCTTCCATGAAAAAGTTCAGGCTGGTATGATGGCTGGTTCTATTAAAGGTTAAAAATTAAAATAAAAAATTACAAATTATAGGAGAACTAAAAATGATTAAAGATACTAAACAGCAATGGTTTAAAGATGCTAAGTTCGGTTTATTTATACATTGGGGATTATACTCTATATTAGCGGGAGAATATAAAGGTAAAAAAACTGAGAGAATAGGCGAATGGATAATGAATAGTTTAAATATACCTGTAGAGGAATATGAGAAGTTAGCAGCTGAATTTAATCCTGTAAATTTTGATGCTGAATATATAGTGAAAAAAGCTAAAGATTGGGGAATGAAATATATTGTATTTACCTCCAAACATCATGAAGGTTTTGCTATGTATGATTCTAAATGCAGCAGCTATAATGTTGTAAAAGCAACACCATATAAAAAAGACATATTAAAACAGCTGCAATTAGCATGCGAAAAACATTCTATGAAATTAGGATTATATTATTCTCAAGCACAGGATTGGCATGACCCTAATGGACTTATGGCTGGTAAAGATAATTCAAAAAAGGATTATCAGTATTATTTAGACCATAAAGTAAAACCTCAGTTAAAAGAAATATTGACAGAATATGGAGAGATAGCTTTAATATGGTTTGATACTCCAATGGAAAGCACCCCAGAACAAAGCAAATCATTATATGATTTAGTAAAATCAATACAGCCTAATTGTATAGTAAGCGGAAGAATAGGCAATCAAATAGGCGAATATATGACAACAGGTGATAATTTTATACCTAGGCTTCCTTATGATGGAGATTGGGAAATACCTGCTACTTTGAATGATACTTGGGGATTTAAAAAAGATGATCATAATTGGAAAAACCCTAATGATATTATAAGGATACTTTTAAAAATTGTAAGCAGAGGCGGAAACTATCTTCTTAATATTGGTCCTGATAGTTTGGGCAATGTGCCTAAAGAAAGTATAGATATATTAGACACTGTAGGAAAATATGTAAAGGATAATGAAGAAGCTATATTTGCAAGCAAGAAAGTTGATATATATCCGTATGAATTGGAATGGGCTCAATTTACTCAAAAAGATTATAAGCTGTTTGTTCATGTATTATCCCCTATAAAATATATAGAGCTTCTAAATGTAAAAAATAAAGTAAAAAAAGCTTATGTTCTTAAAGATAAAAGAGAATTAAAATGTGATTGTTTAAAAGCCTGCGAAGGAAATAGTGTAATAGAAGTTGATTTACCTAAAGATATGTATGATAAATATAATTATTGTGTTTGTCTCGAATTAGAAGAACAGTATCCTATATTTGAACCTATAGTAGGATAAAATTTATAATTCTTTAATAAATTGTATAAAAAAGCAGCTGATTATTTTCTGTGTTTATAGAAAATAATTAACTGCTTTTATAAAATATTTAATTAAAAAACTAATAATTATTTTTTCTTGCCTTGATTAGCTACAGCTTCCATAGCTTTTTTAACAGCTTCAGGGTCTCCTAAATACTGTTTATTAACAGCTTTGAAGTTATCATCAAGTTCATAAACTAAAGGCATTCCAGTAGGTATATTAAGCTCTGTGATGTCAGCATCAGAAATATTATCTAAATATTTAACTAATGCTCTTAAGCTGTTTCCGTGAGCAGCGATTATAATTTTTTTACCTGCTTTAATATCTGGAAGTATAACATTTTCCCAGAAAGGAACAACTCTTGCAACAGTATCTTTTAAACATTCTGTAAGAGGAAGTTCTTTTTCAGATAAGCTTTTGTAGCGAGGGTCATTTCCGGGATATCTTTCATCAGATTTTTCTAAAGCAGGAGGCGGAGTATCATAACTTCTTCTCCATATTTTTACTTGGTCTTCACCATATTTTTCAGCAGTTTGAGATTTGTTTAATCCCTGTAAAGCACCATAATGTCTTTCATTAAGCTGCCAGCATTTTTCTACAGGTATCCATAAAAGTCCCATTTCTTCTAATACTAAGTTTAGAGTTTTGATTGCACGAGTAAGTGTAGAAGTATAAGCCTTATCAAAAGTAAAACCAGCTTTTTTAAGTTCTACTCCGCCAGATTTAGCTTCTTCAATACCTTTTTCTGATAAAGTAACATCAGCCCAACCAGTAAAAAGGTTTTCTTTATTCCAAACACTTTCCCCATGTCTTATTAAAACAACTTTAGTCATTAATGAACTCCTTATAAAAGTGTATTTTTATTTATTATATAGTTAAAAGTATAAAAAATCAAAAAATCTTAATTAAATATTTATTATTTATGAAAGTTTATTTTAAATATTTTTAAATTGTTTGTAAAAAAAGAATTTTGCACTTGACAAAAAATATGTTTGTAGTATAATAATTAAACTTAAAAAGTTTTTTGGAGTTGTAGCTCAGTTTGGTTAGAGCGCCTGCCTGTCACGCAGGAGGTCGCGGGTTCGAGCCCCGTTAACTCCGATTTTTATTTTAACTATTTTTCACTGGAGTAATGAATGCCTAATATAAGATCCGCTTCTAAAAGATTAAGACAAAATGTTACGAGAAATCTTTATAACAGAAAAATAAAAAGCTTTTTAAATACTCAAAAAAAGAAAGTATTAAAGTCTATTGATGCTAATGATAAAAATGCTTCTATAGCTGAATTTAATAAATATGCTAGTGCTTTAGATAAAGCTGCTAGAAAATCTGTTATTCATAGTAACAGAGCTAGCGTTAAAAAATCTGAAATGATGAAGAAAATTAACGCTTTGAAATAATTTTTAAGATAATTCTCAAGTTGTGTGTTCATATTGAGGCTATGGCTTTTTGCTGTAGCCTTAATTTTTATATAATATATATTAAATTAAAATAGATAAAATACGAATATATAATATAAATATATATTCATTTTTTGTTATATGAAAAAAGTTTTATTGTTTTTTATAATTTTGTATTCATTTTTATATACACAAAGCATCACAGAGGCTTCTTTGCCGCTTCAAGCTAAAAATTTTATTAATCTTAATTTAGAAGGTGATACTGTAGATACTGTTAGTTTGTATCAAAATGGCGGAGGATATGAAGTTAATACTAAATTGGGTTTTAATATCATATTTTATCAAAGCGGACTTTGGAAAAGCATTAAAATAGACAATTTAGAAAATAACCCAAACGGAATACCAAGAAGCTGTATACATAGAAGCATGGTTAAAGTAATAGATAATGAATATCCTTCCTCAAAAATAACTTCTATAACGAGAGAAAATAAGTTTTTTACTGTTGTGCTTAATAATAATGTAGAATTACAAATTACAGGCTATGGAATTATAGTATCTAAAAAGAATTTAGAAGAAGAGTAAAATCAATTTATGCTTTACATATGAATTGATTGCATTTTGTTGTTCTTTTTAGTATTTTATATAGTTAAATATATTTTTTGTTATTAAGTTTATTTCGTTGAAAGATTTATTTTTTATATATATTTTTATTAATATTTTATTTTTTTATATAATTATAGTATTAGCTTATATTTAATATATGCATTTTTTGCAATCTTTTAATGAAGCCGCACAGAGACCAACGAGAGTATCTGCGTTTTCATAGCAGCAAAAAGCTGATAACTTATTAAAAAAATATTTAATTAGTAAAATGTAATCATTTTTAGTTATATATAAATTCATTGCTTTTTTTTAACACGATTGTTATAATGTTTTAGTATTTATACTGTAATTAATTATTGTAGATGACGATAATTATTATAAAATTGTAAATAACAATTAGTATATATAGAAAAATAGGAAAGAAAATGTATATAAAGAATCTTAATTTGCACGGATTCAAATCATTTGCCATAGAAACTAATATAGAGTTTAATGAGGGTGTTACTGTAGTGCTTGGACCTAATGGTATAGGTAAGAGTAATATAGTAGAGGCCTTTTTATGGGTAATGGGAGAGCAGTCTGCAAGCAGATTAAGAATAGACAGTTCCAAAGGGCTTGAGAGTGTTATATTTCATGGTACAGATACCAGAAAACCATCTTCTTTGGCTCAAGTAGCTTTAACTTTAGATAATACTTCAAGATGGATAAAAAAATATGATAAAGATGAGATAATAGTTACAAGGAAGTATTATAGAAAGGGTTTATCAGAATATTATATCAATGATGAGCAGGTTAGGCTTAAAGATATAGTGGATATGTTTCTTGATACAGGACTTGGAAAAAATGCCTATTCTGTAATTAAACAAGGAACAGTTTCTGAGATTGCCAAACAAAAACCTGAAGAGAGAAGATATATAATAGAAAATGCTGCGGGTATTAGTAAATATCTTGAGAGAAGAAGAGAGGCTACCAAAAAACTTGAAGACTCTGAGAGAAACCTTGATAATGTAAAGATAGATATAAAAAATGCTGAGAAAAATTATAAATCATTAAAAGACCAAGCTGCACGCACAGAGAAATATTATTCGCTTATAGATGAAAAGAAAAAGATAAGCATAAGCATAAATGTTAATCAGATTAAAAAGGCAAAAATTACTTTAGAGGATTATAATAAAAATCTTGAAGAGTTTAATAGTAAAAAGCAAGAACTTGAAAAGAACCTCTTAGATTTGGATAAACAAAAACAGCAGGAACTATTGAAATTTGAAGAGACGAGAACTTTATCTATAGAGCTTGATAAGCAGGTGTCATTAATAGTAACAGAGCTTGGTCATATAGAAAAAATGTCTAGCCAATTAAAAATACAATTAGAAAATAAGTTCAAAGAAAAAGAAGAAACAATAAATAGAAAAAATACATTAGCTAAAAGAATAGAAGAAGATAAAAATCAAATATTAGAATTAGATAAAGACATAAAAAACATATTAGAAAATATTGAGTTAGCATTAAAAGAACAAGAGGTAGAAGAGAGCAATATTGCAAGCGAGCAAAACAAAATAGCCAGCTGCAACGATGAAATAGCAATGCTTACTCAAAACAATCAAAGCAATACTTTAAAAATAGCCGATGCGAGAGAAAGACAGCTTGAAGTGATAAATAAAATAATTACAGAGATTGATGAGAAGAAAAAAGATATAATGGGTAATAGTTTTTATCAGAATATAGGAAAGCATGAGGCTGATATTGATATAGGTTTTAATAACTTGCTTGGTTCTATTAACACCAAAATGAACACTATAAAAGAGTTTGAAGATGACGGTGTTTTAGATAATCTCAATGAGCTTAGTTTTAATTCTTTATCATCATTTGTAAGAAATTTAAAAGAGATGCTTGATACAGAGAAAAGAGATGCTTTACTTTTGCAAGATATTTTTAAGGAATATACTAAAATAAAAGACCCGTTTGTTGATTTGTTGTTTGATAAAGAGGGTACTTATATGCAAAAGGAGGCTATAGATAAAGAGATAGCTTCTTTGGAATCTTCTATTCAAAACAATCTTGACAGAATAGAAGAGCTTAACAACGAAATAAAAAAAGCAACAGAAAATATTAATTTGTCAAACTCTAATCTTACTACTCTTACAATATCAAAAGCAAAATATGAGACAAATAAAAAGGCTTCTGAAGATAGAAAAGAGATGATAATAAAAAGCATAGCCATTGTAGAAGAAGAGTTTGCAACATTAAATGATAAGATACAAAAACAAGAAGAAGATTATAAATTATTAGATAAAGAGCTTAAAGATAATATAAGTAATTTTAAAGAATTAGAAAAGAAAAAAACAAAAATGGAGAGTGAGGCAAGATTAAAGGCTAGTGAAATTAAAAAGGCTGAATCTGCTTTATCTAACTTTGATGTTAATCATTCAAAGCATATAAAAAAGTTAAACGAAACAAATGAGAATATTACAAGAATAAGCGAAAGAATTAATCAGACAAAAGATAAGATTAATGATATATATAATAATTTTTATGAAACCAATGCTATTAATTTGAAAGAGTATGAGGCTGTTACTGAAGGCTTGATTGATGAAGAAGTTTTTAGAAACAAGCTCAACACTATTAATGACAAGATTAAGAATTTAGGTCATATTAATGAGATGGCACTCGATGAATATCAAGAGGCAAAAAATAGATTTGAGTTTTTAAGCAAACAAAAAGAGGATTTGGAAAAATCGAAAGAAGAGATATTAAAAATAATAGCTGATGCCAACAAAAAGGCAGGAGAAGATTTTCTTAAAACATTTAACGAAATAAACAAAAAATTCTCTGAAACATTTAAGATATTATTTGGCGGCGGTAATGCTGGCTTAAAAATACAAAACGAAGAAGATTTATTAAACAGTCCTATTGATATATTCGCACAGCCGCCGGGCAAGAAAATGGAAAACATAGTGTCATACTCTGGTGGTGAGCTTACTATGACAGGGCTTGCTTTGGTATTTGCTATATTTTTGTATAGACCTAGTCCATTTTGTATACTCGATGAGGTGGATGCTGCTTTGGACGGTGCTAACATTATAAGATATAAGAATATGGTTAAGGGCTTATCTGATAAAACTCAATTCTTAATTATCACGCATGATGAGGTATCTGCCACTATAGCCGATACTTATTATGGAATTACAGCGGAAGAGAAGGGCGTATCTAAGATATTTACAGTGAAGGTTGATAAAGACGGAGCTGTAAACGGCAGCGAAGAGAAGTTAGTTACAAACGAATAGTTATATATTAATTAACTGTATTTTTATGTAATTTTTTAATCAACTTTTTCCCGCCGCAAAAAGTGCAAATGTTTTAGCTTTATATGTTGGAATATATAAAATAATATCATATGTATTTTTGGAAACAGCTAAAGCTTGATTTATTTAAAATATAGTTCTTTTGCTTCTTTTATACCAATAAAAGAAGTGGGGGCGTGGGGGCAAAGCCACCACAAACAATAAATTTAAATATGAAATTCTTAGTCTATGTTGAAAAATTTTAAGTAAAAAATTATTGTTCTTTTTCCCGCCGCAAAAAGAACCAAAAAGTGCAAATGTTTTAGCTTTATATGTTGGAATATGTATAAAATAATATCATATGTATTTTTGGTAACAGCTAAAGCTTGATTTCTTAAAAATAAAGTTCTTTTGCTTCTTTTATACCAGTAAAAGAAGTGGGGGTACGGGGGCTAGTCCCCGCAAGTATTCAAAATTATAAAAATAATTTTTGACAAAATGCAATCACTTTAGTATAATTTTTATATTATTATTTTTTAGAGAGTATTTATGAAAACCATAGAAGAGCTTATAGCAAAATTGTCTAAAAACCAAATGGACTATAACGTATTTATAAAATTTAATGCCAAAACACCGTTAGAAAAAACTTCTCTTACTAATTTAATAAGAAAAGCAATCAGCGACGGATATATACAAAAGACCGACAGTAATTTACTTAAAGTAACTAAAGCTGGGCATTTATTTATAAACCCAAATAGTGCCAACAAAGAAGCCGTAAAAACTCCAGTTCACGCTAAAAAAATAAATATTAATATAGATAATGCGAAATTAGATTCAGAGATAATAGCAGATGCTTATAATATTAAATTAAACTTTTCTGATGATTTATTGAAGTTAGCAGAAAATATTAATAACAATGCTAATTTTAATGATACTACTGACAGGGTTGATTTTAGGAGTTTAAAAACTGTTACAATAGACTCAGAGCATTCAAAAGACTTAGACGATGCATTCAGTATAGAAAGGGTAGATGATAATTATAAAGTGTATGTGCATATTTCTGATGTCAGCCACTTTATAGAACCTGACTCTCCTCTTGACATAGAAGCAAAAAAAACAGGAAACTCAACCTATTTAATAGATAAAGTATATAACATGTTTCCAGAGATTCTTTCAAATGGAATAATTTCACTCAATGAAAAAGCTGATAGATTTGCTTTGACTTTAATTTGTGTTATAGATAAAGACGGAAATATTTTGCAAAGCGATTTTGTTAAAAGCATTATAAACTCAGACAAAAAATTATCATACAATTACGTAGAAGATATTATAAACAAAAAGGCTAATGATGAAGATTGGCTTATGGAACTAATAAATAATGCTTTGGAAGTAAAAAATATATTGCATAAAAAAAGAAGCAAAGGTGTAGAGTTTGAGAGTGATGATATTAATATAGTATTAGATGATAATGGGGTACCTATAGAGTTTTATGCTGAAGAGAAAAAGGAGTCTATGCTTATAATAGAATCTTTAATGCTTTTGGCTAATAGTGAAATAGCAAAAAAGTTAAGAGATTATGAGGGGGTAATATACCGCTATCATGGTGCACCTGATAATTACAGATTCAATAATTTTAAGATATTAGCACATAATAAAGGCTATGAATTAAAAAAATTAGATGAAAATAATTATGATTTAATTGATTTTTTAGAAAAGATAAAAGGAAAGGCAGAAGAAAAACTTCTTACAGGTGTTTTAATGCGTTCTATGACACCATCATCATATAGTGTAATTAATAAAAGTCATTTTGGTTTGGGTTTTGATTATTATACTTACTTTACTTCGCCTATAAGAAGGTATGTTGATTTAACAATACATAGAATAGTAAAAGATTATATTATAGATAAAAAAACATATATCAATGATGATAACAAATATATGTCCGTAGCAGATGAATGCACTTTGCTTGACAGAACATCAAAGAAGGCAGAAAGGCATTTAAGGCAAATAAAAGCTGCAAGGTATATGAAAGATAGGCTTGGAGATGAATATTACGGCTTTATTAGTTTGCTTTCAAGGAATGGTATTACAGTTGAGATAGAGGGACTTGATATAGAGGGTTTTATTGAATCCACTTATGTTGGTGCAAATTATAGATTTTATGAGGATATGCAAAGTATTTATATTGATAAAGTTAAGATGTATGAGCTTGGAGATATGGTTAAGATTTTTGTTGTAAAAGCAAATATAGAAACAGGAAAGATATATTTCTCTCTTTAATTATTAATTATATGAAAGTTTTTAAATAATTTATTTACATATTTGTTTTTCAATGTTGACAAAAAATAATTAATTATTTAGAATAAATTATAAAGGTCTGCATTTATTCGGGCTTTTATTTTTTTGTATAAACTGAACACTGTTCACTTAAAAACTTATTAGGAGATTTGTATATGAAATATTTAATTATTATATTATCAGCATTTTCATGCTTTTTATATTCATATAATTCTAAAGATATTAACAGTTTTTATAACAGTTATTATTCTGCTAATTATGATATAAAAGAAATAGAAAATAATTCATCTCAAACAGATAAAAATATATATCATTTGGTTTATTCAAAAACTATAGTTAACGAAAAAGAGAAGTATAATTATTTAAAAAAAGCTATAGAAGAAAATAATGATTATGAAAAGTCTGATGATATTGATTATTTAATAAGTGTATCTGAGTTGATGAATTATATAATTTATTTTAGCAATCTTCCAGAAAAAATTTCTTTTGGTTCAAAAAGCAGAGATATATATGAAAAAATATTAGAAAAAGACAGTGAAAACTTTTTTGCTCTTCTTGGTACAGGAGTAGGCTATATGCATGCACCAGCCATAGCAGGCGGAAGCAATAAAAAGGCTTTTGAATATTTTAATAAGGCTTTAATAAATGCTAAAGAAGAATATCAAAAGTATTTATCATATATTTGGCTTTCACAATATTATTTTAAAACTAAAGATGAAGAAAATTATCAAAAATATATTAATATGTGTAAAAGGGTATATCCAAAGGGAGAATTATTAAAAGAGGCTTTAGACAGAAATAATATTAATAAAAAACATTTATAATTACATGTTGTTTTATTGACAAAACAAAAATATAGTTTATAATGAACATTGTTCAATATAGGTGTGAAAAGTAAAATATATTGAACTTTTATTTTGTTTGCACACTGAACAAGGTTCAATATAAGGCTGCAATTATGAGAGTGTTATTTATAGTTTTAGGTTTTTTATTTATGGGGATAGGCATTATAGGAGTGATAATTCCGATACTTCCTACTGCTCCTTTTTTACTTCTGTCCGGATTCTTTTTTGCTAAGGGCTCAAAGAAGTTTCATGACTGGTTTATATCAACAAAGCTTTATAAGAAACATTTAGAGAGTTTTGTTAAATCAAAATCTATGACTTTAAAATCTAAACTTAGCATACTTATACCTGTAACTATTATGCTAATAATTGCATTTATATTTGTAAATAACTTGCATGCGAGGATAGCGTTAATTATTTTAATAATAGTAAAATATTTATATTTTTTCATATGTATAAAAACTATAAAATATGATGAAAGAGTAGAAAATAATGTTGGATTAGAAGAATAATAAAATAATGATTTGGATAGTTTTTTATGAATAGATATATTATTATAGTTAATATTTTCGTATTTAGTTTTTTTGATATTATTTACACAGAGGAGGAGAAAAGAAATGCTATTGAATCTCCTATTGATAACAGATTTTTTTCTATAGGGTTATACAGCAGTGCAGACACTATAAAGACAAGTGTTAATATAGAGGTTGGTTTTAAGATTTTCAAATATAATAATTTTGAGATGAGAAGCTATACATCTGTAGTAGGTTCAAAGATATATGATGATAATCCAGATTTATATGAATTAGGGTTTATGCAGAAAATTACTTTTGGCAGCAAGGATTTATATGAGGATAGGATAAGCATATCAAGATACGGATTTGCTTTTGGAAGTTTTGGATTTATATCATTTAACTCTAATACGAGTCATAAATTTTTATTTGCAGAGCCTTTTTATTGGGAAGTAGGCGGAGGAGCTGGTTTTAATATTAATGTAAGCAGACATTCTTCTATAGTATTAGAATTTGGAGGCGGGCTTCATGATATTATTAATGGCTCTAAACTTGGATATCCGAGAAAGCTAAATATGATTGGATTTGGAAGAATAAGTATAGGTACTAGGTATTATTTTTAATTGAGGTATTTTTATGAATAATATAATAACATCAAAAGAAGATATATTAAAAGCAAGCAGAGAATTAATAAAAGAGAATGGGCTTAATGCCATAAACATACGTTCGGTTGCCAAGGCTTCAAATATAGCGGTTGGTTCTATATATAACTATTTCAACTCAAAGGAAGAACTTACTATTGCGGTTGTTGGCAGCGTATGGTTTGATATATTTCACCCTGCAAATGTTTGTTTAGAATCTGACAGTTTTATAGATAGTGTTGATATAATTTTTCAAAGTTTAGAGAAAGGAAATGAAAAATACCCTAACTTTTTTTCTTATCACTCTTCTATGATATTTGGTAAAAATAAAGATAAGGGTGTTAATATGATGAACACTATAATAAAGCATATGAAAGATGGATTATACAAAACTCTTTCAAATGATAAAAAAGTTAGAAGCGATGCATTTGATGATAATTTTACGGCTAATAAATTTATAGACACTATATTTTCATTTATAATGAGCTCTATGATGAAAGGCGATTATGATAGTTCTGCTATAAGAGAGATAATTAAGAGAACTATTTATTAATATAATAAAAAATAAATATATAAAGAAAAAATTATGATTAATAAAAGGCTTATAGCTTTAATGGGCAAGGCCAAAAAATATATAGCTTGGCATGTAATAATACAGCTTGCTAATCTGATACTTAATATAGCAGCAGTATTTTTTATGGCAGATATTATACAAAAAGTTTATAACGGAAATGTTTTAAAAGAAGATATTATAAAACTATCTATAGCTATTTTTGTGATAATATTATTAAGATTTAGGTTTAATATTTTAATTGCTAATATGTCATATCATGCTTCTGGGAGAGTGAAACAAACTTTAAGAGAGAAGATGTATGCTAAACTTCTCACACTTGGAAGCAGATACAAAGAAAAGTTTTCAACAAGTGAGATAGTACAAATATCAATGGAAGGCGTTGATCAATTAGAAACTTATTTTGGACGTTACTTGCCTCAATTTTTTTATAGTATGATAGCTCCTATTGTACTTTTTTGTGTGCTTTCTACAGTGAGCTTAAAGGCTTCGGTTATACTTTTAATATGTGTGCCGCTTATACCTTTATCAATTGTTGCTATAGTAAAAATTGCTAAGAAAATATTAAAAAAATACTGGGGAAGCTACAGCGATTTGGGAGAGATATTTTTAGAAGATGTACAAGGGCTTACCACTCTAAAAATATATAAGGCTGATGAAAAGAAAAATGAAGAGATGAATATAGAGGCAGAAAAGTTTAGAATTGCTACAATGAATCTGCTATTTATGCAATTAAACTCTACAACTATAATGGATATAATAGCTTATGGCGGAGCTGCTTTAGGGGTAATAATATCTATACTTGAATATATGAAAGGAAATATTAACCTTGCAGGCACATTCACTATAATAATGCTTTCTGCAGAGTTTTTTATTCCTTTAAGACTTTTGGGTTCATTCTTCCATATAGCTATGAATGGAATATCTGCAAGCGATAAGATGTTTGAAATACTTGATATGGAAGAAGACAAAAACAGAATAAACAAAATAAATAAAGACAATGAAGAGATTATTTTTAACAATGTAAGTTTTGCCTACAACGAAGATAAAACTATATTAAAAAATATAAATATCAATATAAAAGAAAAATCATTTGTTTCTATAGTAGGGGTTTCTGGCTCTGGAAAAAGCACCATTGCAGGACTCATATCTTTAAAAAATGAAAATTATAAAGGCTCTATAAAAATAGGTGATATAGAACTTTCTACAATAGACAAAGATGATTTATATAAAAAAATAGTGGTAGTTGATCATAACAGTTATTTATTTGAAGGCACTGTATATGATAATTTAAAAATGGCAGGAAGCACTATCACAGAAAGAAAGATGAATGAAGCATTAAAAAAAGTGGAGCTTTATGATTTTTTACAAACTGAAGATGGTCTTAATACAAAGATAATGGAGAAAGCTTCCAACCTATCGGGAGGACAAAAACAAAGATTAGCATTAGCAAGGGCTATACTTTTTAATGCTGATATATATATATTTGATGAGGCTACTTCTAATGTTGATGTTGAAAGTGAGGAGAGCATTATGGAGGTGATAAGAGATATTGCCAGAGAGAAGACAGTTATATTAATATCTCATAGGCTTTATAACTGCATACCTTCAGACAAGATATATTTTTTAAAAGACGGCGTTATAGAGGAAGAAGGCACACATAATGAATTGATGAGTATAAATGGAGAGTATGCGAGAATATTTAATGAGCAAACAAATTTAGAGAGCATAACAAAAGGAGAGAGTTTAAGCATAGCGATATAATTATATATTTTAAAAATTTTATTTTATTAATTTCTGATTTTTTATGAATATAATAATTTAGCATAAAATAATTAGTTTTGATAAAAAAATGCAGTTCTTTTGCTTCTTTTATACCAATACCGAAAGGTACCTACTCGGTAAAAGAAGTGGGGTTTTACCCTACGGGTACGCTTCGCAGGGGGCAAAGCCCCAAATATAAAAATAGAATATAAATTTATTTTTAATAAAATTTAATTATTTAATAAATATAAACTTATTAAATTTTATTATTTTTTGTTGTTCTTTTCCCGCCTTCGCTGTGCGGACTTCGTCAAAGAACCAAAAAGTGCAAATATATAATTAATGATACTTAATATTACTTTATATAAAGTATAGTCAATAAAAATTAATAGGAGTTTACACGATGCGAAGAAGCGGTATTAAAATTATGGCAGAATTAATCGGACTAATTGCTCCGCTTATGCATGTTATGATATTAGCAATAACTACAGGAGTGTTGGGATTCTTGTGTGCTATATCTATAACAATACTTGGCGGATATGCCATATTAACTTTTTTGGGGTTAAATAATTTCTTTACAATAAAAACAATATTTATTACTGTTTTGGTGCTTGCAGCTTTAAGAGGCTTGCTTCACTATATTGAACAGTTAAGCAATCACTTTATAGCTTTTAAGCTGCTGGCATTGATTAGAGATAAGGTTTTTAGGGCTCTAAGAAAATTATCCCCTGCCAAACTTGAAGGAAGAGATAAAGGAAATTTAATAGCACTTATCACAAGCGACATTGAACTTCTTGAAGTGTTTTATGCTCATACAATTTCACCAATAGCTATAGGCGTATTAACTTCAATAATAATGACAATATTTATAGGAAGTTTTAATATTGTGTTGGGTGCTATTGCTTTACTTGGATATTTTACTATAGGGTTTATCATTCCTTATTTTTCATCAAAGTTTGGAAAGAATGACGGAATGGAATACAGAAATAATTTTGGTAAATTAAACAGCTATTTTCTTGATAGTTTATGGGGTATAAAAGAGATACTCCAATTTGGATACGGTGAGAAAAGAATACAAACAATAGAAAACAAAACTGATGACTTAATGGATTTAAACAAAAAATTAAAAAAATATGAAGGCATAATATCAGGACTTGCCGCTTCTGCTGTATCATTATTCACATTGGCTATTCTTGTAGTAAGTGTGTTAATATCAAAAGACAAAAATTTATCTAACATATTAATCCCCACTATAGCAATGGCGAGTTCTTTCGGACCTGTGATAGCATTGAGTAATTTATCAAACAATTTATTTATGACATTAGCAAGCGGAGAGAGGGTTCTTAATTTACTTGCAGAAAAGCCTATTGTAGAAGAAGTTTATAACGGCGAGAAAGATTTAGAGTTTAATGGGCTTGAATGCGAAAATGTATGCTTTGATTATGAAGGCGAAGAGATATTAAATAATTATAATTTAGAGATAGAGCCTAATAAGATAATAGGTATAAGCGGAAAGAGCGGAAGCGGAAAATCAACGCTTTTAAAACTCTTCATGCGTTTTTGGGATATAAAAGAAGGAAACTTAAAAATATCTGGCTCTAACATAAAAAATATTAACACTGATAGCTTAAGAGATATTGAAAGCTATGTAACACAAGAAACATCTATTTTTAAAGACACTATAGAAAATAATATAAAAATAGCAGATAAAAATGCCACAAGAGAAGAAGTTATAGAAGCCTGCAAAAAGGCATCATTACATGACTTTATAATGAGTCTTCCAAATGGATATGATACCAATGTAGGCGAACTCGGGGACACTTTATCCGGCGGAGAAAAACAAAGAATAGGAATAGCAAGAAGTTTCTTACATAAAGCACCATTTATGCTTCTTGATGAGCCTACAAGCAATCTTGATATTTTAAACGAAGCTGTTATATTAAAATCTGTAAAAGATAATAGCAAAGATAGAACCGTTGTTTTGGTTTCGCATAGACTCTCTACGCTTAACATAGCTGACAAAGTTTATAAAATGAAAACTGACAGAGTGAGTTAAAAAAGCGAATTAAAAATTAAGTTAAAAAAGAAGTATAGTAAAAAATAATACTATACTTCTTTTTATATATATTTATTTAATTATTAATCGTTAACATTCTTTCTGATAAATCCAAGAATCACCGCTGTAACTACAGAACCTATTACTATAGCAAGCAAATACATTATAGGATTATTAACTATAGGCAAAACAAATATTCCTCCATGAGGAGCTCTTAACTCTATATGAAAAGCCATAGACAAAGCTCCAGAAATTGCAGCACCAATCATACAAGAAGGAATAACTCTTATAGGGTCTGATGCGGCAAAAGGTATTGCTCCTTCTGTAATAAATGATAATCCCATAACATAGCAAGTTTTTCCAGCATCTCTTTCATCAGCAGAGAATTTATTTTTAAATATAGTAGTAGCCAATGCTATACCTAAAGGCGGAACCATACCTCCAGCCATAACTGCAGCATGAGGGGCATATTGACCGGAAGCTATCATTGCTATACCAAATGTAAAAGCAGCCTTGTTTATAGGTCCTCCCATATCAGTAGACATCATAGCACCAAGCAAAGCACCTAATAATATTAAGTTTCCTGTGCCTAAGTTTTTTAAGAAATTTGATATTCCTGTATTAATTGCAGCTATTGGATTAACAATGAATAAATACATTATAGCACCAGTAAAAAATATACCAAATAAAGGGTATAATAAAACAGGCTTAATTCCGTCTAAACTTTCAGGCAATTTATTAAATACTTTTTTTAATAAAAGAGTGATGTATCCTCCTAGAAATCCGCCTATTAAACCGCCTAAAAATCCGCCGCCGCTATTTAATGATATCAAACCTCCAACCATAGCAGGAGCAAAACCAGGTCTGTCAGCAATACTCATACCAATAAATCCTGCCATTACAGGAACCATTAAGAAGAATGCATTTCCTCCTCCTATATCATTTAAAAGTTTAGCAAAATAATTGTATGAAGGGTCATTAGGGTTGCTTGCATTAATACCAAACATAAATGAAAATGCTATTAATATACCTCCGCCTACAACAAATGGAAGCATATTTGATACCCCTGACATTAGATGTTTATATACTCCTGTTTTTGGCTTTTTAGCAAATTTATTTGAAGTTTGACTACTGTCTTCACTGCTATGATATATAGGAGCTGTTTGATTTATGGCATTATTTATTAATCTTTCAGGGTCTTTTATCGCCTCTTTTACTCCTACTATATCAACATTCTTTCCATCAAATCTCTCCATAGCAACATTTTTGTCAGCTGCTACTATTATTCCTTTTGCATTTTTTATCTCTTCTTTTGTAAGTTCATTTTTTACACCGCTTGAACCTTTTATAGTAATGCCAAGTTCTTTACCTTTTTTAAGCAAAGCATCAGCAGCCATGTAAGTATGTGCTATTCCTGTAGGGCATGCTGTTACTGCTAATACTTGATATGAATCGCTGCTGTTATTATTTTCCTGATTTAATGATGAGTTTTCATTATCTTTTTCAGCATTCTTTATTAATATATCTAATACTTCCTCTTTGCTTTTTACATTAAGAAGTGCCTCTCTTATATCATCTTCAAGAAGAAGTGTTGTTATTTTTGATAATAATTCAATATGAGAATCGTTAGAGTTTTCTGGAGCTGCTATCATAAAAAATAAATGAGAAGGCTCTCCGTCTAATGATTCATAATCAACACCTTTTTTAGAAATACCTATTGCAACTGTAGGAATCTTTACTGCATTAGTTTTACCATGGGGTATTGCTATACCTTCTTCCATACCCGTTGAGCTTTGAGCTTCTCTTTTTAATATTTCTTTTTTATACTCTTCTCTATTATTTAATTTACCGTTATTATAGAGAATATCTATCATTTCATCTATAATTTCTGATTTTGTTTGTCCCTTTAAATCTATATTAATACAATCTAAAGTTATAACATCTTTTAGCATTTTTAGCCTCCATTTATATAAACTTTAATTAATTTTTTTTATTTCAACTTTTTCTAAAAACTTATTCATATTTTCAAATGTAGTTAACATTTCAGAACATGCAGTAGAGCTTCCACTTGCTATAGCATATTTATAAGAATCAACTATACTTAAATTATTGCTTAATCCATAAACTATACCAGCAACCATAGAATCCCCTGCACCAACAGAACTTATCAATTTGCCATCAGGAGCATTTCCAATATAAGCCTCATCTTTTGTTACGAGTATAGAACCATCTTTACCCAAAGAAACTATTACATTTTCGCTTCCCTCTTTTATTAATTCTCTGGCATATTTTATGATGTCATCTGTTGATTCTATATTTTTATTAAAGTATTCGCTTAATTCTTTTTTATTAGGTTTTGTGAGAAATACTTTTTCTCTTAATCCTATTTTAAATGCTTCATCTCTTGCATCTAATATCACTTTTATATTTTTATTTGAATTTGATATAACATCTTTGTATATAGAACTGTCAATAGAATTAGGAACGCTTCCAGATAATACTAAAACATCATTTTCTTTTACATTATTTTTTATGTAGTTTATAAGTTCATTAACTTTTTCTTTTGAAATATTAGGAGATTTTCCTGCTATTTCGCTTTCCGTTTTTTTTGTTTTTAATTTAATATTTATTCTTGTATCTTCCTCTAAATAAATAAAACTTTCTTTAATGCCGTATTCTTTAAGATGTTTTTTTATATAATCTCCTGTAAAGCCTCCGCAAAAACCTAATGCAGTAGATTCAACATTAAAATTTTTAAGTACCTTAGAAACATTTATTCCCTTGCCGCCTGCTAATGTATAGGCATTATTAACTTTGTTTAAATCACCCTCTTCAAAGTTTTCTATGTCTATATAATAATCAACGGCAGGATTTAATGTTAAAGTATATATCATAGTTAATCCTCCTTGTTTTTATTTTTTCTTTCTTTTATTTATTTTATCAATTAACAATATATAAGCCTTTTAATTTGCTTTTTATCTCTTCATTTATTTCTTTAGCATTTGTTATTAAGTAGGAATCTTCTAAGTTGTAAAAATTAATTAAACTCTTTTTTTGTAATTTTGATTCATCGCATAAGAAGTAAGTTTTATTTGCCTTTGAAGCAGCTTCACTTTTTATCAATGCCTCTTCGCTGTCAGGAGTAGAATATCCGTTAACATCCATTCCATTTGCCCCCATAAATGCCAAATCAAAATTAAAACTTTTTAGAGATAAAACAGCACTAGCACCAACTAAAGCACCAGTAAGCATTTTTATCTTGCCGCCAATGAGGTAAGTTTCTATTTTTTTGTTATAAAGTTCTTCTATATGGCTAAGCCCGTTAGTTACTACTCTTATATTTTCTATTCCAGCTAAATATTTAATCATAGCAAAAACACTTGTGCCAGCATCTAAATATATAGTGCTTCCGCTTTCTACTAATGAAGAAGCAAACTTTCCTATTCTTTCTTTTTCTTCTGAGTATATTTCTTTTTTGTATAATAAACTCTCTTCCTGTGTATCAATTGATATCGCACCGCCATGAACCCTTCTTATTTTTCCTGCTTTTTCAAGAAATGTTAAATCTCGTCTAATTGTAGCCTCTGATACATTTAGCCTTTCAATTAATTCTTCTACTTTTATGTTTCTTTTCTCTTTTATAACTTCTAATATTAGTTCATATCTGCTTACTTTTAGCATTTTTACCTCTTTATAATTATAGTATATAAAATTTTCATAAAAAATCAATCAAAAATAATCAAAATCAATCAAAATTAATCAAAAAAATATGTAGTTTTATCTAAAAATATTATAAATTAGGGGGCTGTCCTAGATAACTTAAATTTGTTAAAATTTAAGTATGAAACGCAGTAAATTAAGTAAAGATAAACAATTA
>NZ_CAKVGN010000002.1 GCF_934747485.1 uncultured Brachyspira sp.
TAAAGTTGAAAAACAATTGGAAATTATATATAATTTAGCAAAAAAGGAGCTTTTTTAGTTATCTGGGTCAGCCCCTTATTTTTTAAGCATATCATCAACTTTTGCTGTAATTTTAGTATGCTGGTTTATCACTGATAAAATAGTAGAGCCTTTCCTATGGAAAACTATGCCTATTGATGATGGCATTAAGCCAGAAGATACAAGCGTCTCTTCAATAACAAAAGAAGAAAATAGAGCCTTTAGAATAGCATTTTCTGTTTTAGTATTAATGATTGTACTTTTAGTAGTTTTACTTATTCCAGAAAACTCTTTATTAAGATCTCCAAATGGTGAATTAACTACTCCAGATGCTCCTGTTATGCAGGCAATAGTGCCAATATTGTTTTTATTTTTGGTAATACCCGGATACATATATGGAAAGCTTACTGGTAAATTTAAAACAACGAAAGACTTTAGTTTAGCTATGGCTGGAAGCGTTAAAAACCTTGCTTCATTTTTAACTTTTTCATTTTTCTGTGCTCAGTTTTTGTATGTATTTGGAAACTCTAATGTTGGAACATTGATAGCTATATCTGGTGCTGAGTTTTTAAAATCCTTAAATATGCCGGCTCAAGTAACAGTAGCAGGAATAACTTTACTTACAGCAATATTAAATTTGTTAATAACTTCAGCTTCATCAAAATGGGCAATATTAGCACCAATATTTGTACCAATGCTTATGGCTGTCGGCATTTCTCCAGAATTAACTCAGGCAGCATTTAGAGTAAGCGATTCGGCTATAAATGTTGTAACTCCAATGTTTGCATTCTACCCTTTAATAATTTCTTATTGTCAGAAATACTGTAATAAAACAGGAGTTGGTACATTATCTTCTATGATGCTCCCTTATAGTATAGGTTTATTAATTGTTCTTATGATAATGCTTTATATATTCTGGGGATTAAATATACCTATAGGATTTAACAGCGGCTATGTTTATCCGCCTGTTCATTAATAAAATAAAAGAGGTAAAATAATATGCTAAATGATGATATTAAAAAATTTCAAATTGACAGTTTTTTTAAATATTCTTCTATACCAAGCCAGAGCAATGCATCTGTAAAAACACTTCCAAGCTCAGAAGGACAGATGAAGCTTGCAAAAGTTTTAGCAGAAGACTTAAAAGCTTTAGGTTTAATAAATGTCGTTGTAAATGATAATTCTATTGTTACAGCATTACTTCCAAAAAATAAAGACAATATACATTCTATTGGATTTGTAGCACATCTTGATACTGTTGATATTGGACTTACAGGAGATGTTCATCCTCAAATACTTAAATTTGAAGGAAATGATTTATGCTTAAACAAAGAAAAAAACATAATGTTTAAAGTATCAGAACACCCTGAAATAAAAAATTATATAAACAACGATATTATATTTTCTGATGGAACAAGCGTATTAGGTGCTGACAACAAGGCAGCAATATCAACAATAATGTCTGCATTAAAATACATTACAGATAATAATATAGAGCATGGCGATATATACATAGCTTTTGTACCAGATGAGGAGATAGGACTTCTTGGCTCTAAGCAATTAGATTTGAATGTATTTAAGCCGGATTTTGCATACACTATAGATTCATGCGAAATAGGAGAAATAGTATATGAAACATTTAATGCAGGAAGTGCTGCTATAGATATAGAAGGAGTAACTGCTCACCCTATGAGTGCTAAAGGTGTATTGGTGAACCCTATACTTATAGCAATAGATATAGCTAATGAATTCGACAGAAAACAAACTCCTGAATGTACAGAAAAAAAAGAGGGATATATTTGGGTGCAAGGCATTAGCGGAAATCAGAGAAATGCTTCTTTAAAATTAAATATTAGAGACCATAACAAAAAACTCTATGAAGAGAAAAAAGCTAAAATTAGAGAAGCTGTTGAAAAACACCAAAAATTAGAACCAAGAGCAAAAATAGAATTAACTATTGAAGATGTATACGGCAATATAGCGGACTCTGTTAAAGAAGATAAGTTTCCTATAGATGTTATTTATGAAGCAATGAAAAACTTAAATATAGAAGCGAAAACTTTATCAATGAGAGGCGGTACAGACGGCTCAGCATTATCTGTAAAGGGACTTTTAACTCCAAATTATTTTACAGGTGCTCATAATTTCCACTCTATATATGAGTTTTTGCCTATACCATCATTTCATAAAAGTTTAGAAACTACTCTTGAAATAATAAGAATTATATCTTCAAAATAATTATAATTTTATTAATAAAGCAATTGATTATAAATAATCTTTTGCTTTATTAGTAAGTTATTTTTTTATCTTGTAAGAAGTTTTATTATTTCTTCATTTTTTCCATATTCTCTTGCATAATATAATGCATCATACTTACCATCTTTTATGTTTTTATCAGCACCAGCATCTAAAAGTATTTTTGTCATTTCTAAATTCCCGCTATGACAAGCCCACATTAATGCAGTTTTTCCATGTTTATTTTGAACATTAAGATCAGCATTATTTTTAATAAGCACTTTTACCGCATTAATATTATTATAAGAAGCTGCTTCTATCAATGCGGTTTTTTCATCATAATTTTTATAATTTACATTTGCACCATTATCAATTAACTTCTGTAAAAAAACTTCATTAGTAGAATAATTTACTGCAGTTATCAATGGAACACTATAACTAAGCAAAGTTTCTTGATTAAGATCACAAACTTTCAAACTTCTATCCAAAGAATCAGAACCATTTTGAAGTAAAATATCTGCTATATCATCATGTCCATACATATAAGCATAAATCAAAGCATTTGCATTATTTCTGTTTCTTTTATTTACAAGAGCTTTATTTTCAATTAATATTTTTACAGTTTCTTTATAGCCTTTCATAGCAGCATACATTAAAGGTGTTTCTTCGTTTTCATTATCTCCGTCATAAGCTATATTAACATCGGCTTTATTTTTTATTAAGAGTTTTACCATTTCAATATTTTCTTTTCTATCATGTTCTAAAGCAGAAAATAATGCAGTTCTTCCTCTAAATCCTTTATAATCAATATCAGCACCATAACTTAAAAGTAGTTTAACCATTTCCATATTATTATTATCAATAGCAAGTATTAATACACTATCTGTAAGATATACTGTAGCATTAACATCTGCTTTATATTTCAAAAGAAGCTCAGCCATTTCTATATTATTATCCATAACCGCAAGTGATAACAATGTAAATCCCTCATAATTACGATTATTTACATAATCATTATATTTTTTAAGAATATTTTCAGCTTCTTTAATATTGCCTTCATTTACATAATCTATTAATTTTTCAGAAACTTTGCTTTTATTATTATTTTGACTGTATAAGCACATACTAAATAAAAATAAAATAAATATTAACTTTTTCATAATTCATAAACCTCTTTAAATTATTAAACTTTTATTTATTTTTTAAAAATATCATTACAATAGGAGCTATAAAAGAAAAAATAAACGAGTAAATTCCATAAATATAAATAAAACTATATATTTTATTATTTCCAATTACTGCCTCATTTATATTTATATTATCTTTTAATATTTTTATTATGGATTTTATATTTTGTATTATTATATATATTAAATTAACAGCTATTATAGTATTAAGAACTATAATAGAAACTTCATTTATTTTAATTTCAGAATTAATAACTCTGTATATGCTTGCACTTAATACTAATATATTAAATAAAAATGCAAGTATTGGAAATATTATATAAATTGCTTTTGTTATTATTCCAGCCTTATAATCAGCCCTCACAAAATATAGAGTAAATACAAACAAATATAATAATGCATTATAAACTATAAAAGACTTCATATTTTCAAAAGGTCTTATAGGTTCATAAAGTAATGCAAAAAACAAAATAAATATTAAAAATGAATATATAAATAATAATGCCCTTGATATATATATTGACAAAACAGTTTTAAATCTCTTTTGAATAAAGAAAAATATAAAAGGTATTATGGAAAGAACAAATATAATAGACATAAAAATAAGCTTTTCAATTAATGGTTCTAAATCACTTGCTATATCAGTTCTAAAGATAAATCTGTCATATAAAAAAACAATAAATATCCAAAATACAAATGCAATAATTGCAGCTATTACAGAAAAGAAAACTATATCTCCTAATTTAGTAAAACTATTAGATATATTATTTTTAAAATTATTATCTGCCAAAACTATTATAATAAAAAATATTATATATGATAATATACTTTTATTAATCATTATATTAGACATAAAAAAATCAAGCATATTAGGTATTTCATCTTTTAACGGAGCTGAAGTAAATATTCCAAGCAAAAACACAAGTAAAAATGATAAAAATGTTATTAATACAGTTCTTTTATTAACATTTTCAAAATTGCTGTTTATGCTAAATAGAAATGAATAACAAAAAAAATAAAATACCTGAAAATAAAAACTATTAAAAATGATATTATAAATTAATTTTTCAGAATCGTATGTAGTATCAAACAATAATATTTTTATATCCATAGGAATAGAAGAAAATATCATAAGAGTAAATACTAATAAAAAATATAATATCTTTTTAGTGCTGTTATTAATTTTTTCAGACATATTAAGATATCCTCTGTGGGTATATTAATGTTTGAAAGTGAATTATAAATTATAATTACAAATTGTAAAGCATTTATGGATTATGATTATATTTTATAATTTTTTTATTGTTCTTTTTCCCGCAGCAAAAAGAACCAAAAAGTGCAAATATTTTAGTTTTATATATATAAAATAATATATTATATTTTTAAATATACTAAGTATTACTTCATAAAAACATAGTCTTTTTGCTTCTTTGGGTCACCAAAAGAAGTGGGGGTGTGTACCCTAAGGGCACGCTTCGCAGGGGGCAAAGCCACCACAAATTACAAAACTAAAAATTGCCAAATTTAAAAATTATTACAATATAACAAAAAATTGACTATTGTTCATTTTATTGTAAAATAAAAATATAGGTTTATGGAAAACAGCTTATGGAAAAAATAATTAGAAGAACATCATTAGCTATAATATATATTTTATTAATTTCTGTTTTAGTATTGTCAGTAATATTTATTCCAAAGGTATATAATTTTTATAAGTATTGCAAAAATTATATAAATACACCATTTACAAAAGATGAATTAAAATTAGACGAAGAGAGAGTATTAAAAATATATGACAGAAACAATATTTTAATATCAACACTCTTTCCAAAGCATGGCGGTTTTTATAATGAAGTAAAATATAGTGATATATCAACAAACCTAATAAATGCAGTTATAAGTGCCGAGGACAAAAACTTTTTTAAACATGATGGAATAGATTATAAAGCAATAATGAGAGCCTTTTTAGCCAACTTAATAAACGGCAGAGTGGTATCCGGCGGAAGCACTATAACCCAGCAGTTAGCAAAAAGTATAATGCCAAGAGAGAGAACATATATTAATAAATTCTATGAAGCATTAGACGCCATAAGATTAGAAAGAAACCTATCAAAAGAAGAAATTATTACAGAATATTTAAATAGAGTTTTTTTAGGCAATAACTGCTATGGAGTGGGAGCTGCCTCTCAAGTTTATTTCAAAAAAGAGGCAAAAGATTTAAATATAAATGAATCAGCGATACTTGCCTCAATTATAAAATCAGGAACAAAGTTTAACCCATACAAATATGAAGATAGATTAAATGACAGAAGAATATATGTTATAAATGAAATGAAAAATAATGGCTATATAGATGATGCCGAATATCAAAAAAATATTAATGATAAAATAAAAGTTTACAACAATAAAGATGAATACACTTTCAAAGCACCGCACTTTACAATGTATGCCAAAGAATCATTAGCTCAATTAAAATACAATAACATAACAGAAATAAAAACCACTTTAGACTATAAACTTCAAGAAGAAGCAATAATAGTAATAAGCAATGCAAGTCAATCGCTTCATACATTCAATGTAAGAAATATTTCATGCGTTATACTAAATGCTAAAACAGGTGAAATATTATCTATGATAGGTTCTATGGATTATTTTGATAAGGAAGTTGCTGGAGCTGTTAATGGAGCTGCTGCTTTAAGGCAAGCTGGAAGCACTTTAAAACCTTTTTTGTATGGATATTTGTTTGATAAAGGGGAAACTCCTGCATCTGTTATAGCTGATGTTAAAACTTATATAAACTCACCGGGGGGAGATTATATACCAGAGAACTTTAATCATAAATATCATGGCCCTGTTACTATAAGAGATGCACTTGCCAATTCTCTAAATATACCAGCAGTAAAATGGCTTGCAAGATACAGTATAAAAGACTTTCAAAATATTTTATTAAAATCTGGTTTAAGCTCTATAAATAAAAACCCTGATTATTATGGTTATTCTCTCGTGCTTGGAAGTGCTGAAGTGAGATTAGTTGATTTAGTTTCAGCATATACTATATTTCCAAATGAAGGCAAGTTTATAAATCATTATTCTATAAAGTCATTAAAAAAAGAAAATGGCGAAATAATTGATATACCCAAAAAAAGTACAAGGCAGGTAATATCAAAAGAAAGTGCCTATCTTATAACAAGCATATTATCCGACAGAAATGCAAGAATGGGTTCTTTTAGAAGCTATAGAGGAATCGTTTATCCTTTTTCTGTAGCTATAAAAACAGGCACATCAAAAGGCTCGAGAGATGCTTGGGGAATTGGTTATACTAAAGACTATATAGTTGGCATTTGGCTTGGAGATTTTAAGGGAAGCGAGATGATAAATATTACAGGCGGAAATGGGGCTGTGCCTATAATATATGACTTATTTATTATGCTTAATAAAAGTCAAAAAGAAACCAAATGGAATAAACCGGCAAATATAGTAAATAGAGATATATGCTTAATAAGTGGCAAACTTAGAGGAGAGTTTTGTAAAGAATATAGAAATGAAGAGTTTTCTAAAGAACATGTGCCAACAGAAGAATGCAATGTTCATAATTTATATATGAAAAATAATGAAGATGGAAGCATAAGCAAAAAAGTGTTTGTAAGTCTTCCTTCAGAATATAATGGCTGGATAAAAGAACAGCAAATAGAAACTCCAACAAGTGATTGGGTAAAAGTTGATAATATTTATAATAGAAGTTTGTCTTATAGAGAAAAAAATGAATACTCGCAAAATATCATGATTACCTCTCCAACAGACAACTCAGTATATAAAATAGATTCTACCCTTCCAAAAGAATATCAAAACATATTTATAAAAACATATATACCAGAAAATATTGTCTCAGCAAATCTATACTGCGATGATAAAATTATAGCAAATATTGAGGAATTAAAAAATGGAAACATTAGGTGGCAATTAGAAAGCGGAGAACATAGTTTTTATATAAAAGCAGTCAATAAAGAAAATCAAAGTTTAAACAGTATAAAAGTAAATATATTTGTACAATAAAAAATATTATGTATATATAAAAAATATTTCCGATAATATATAAAAATGTATTATGGAGTTTCACAGATGTGTAAAAAAATGATTGCTATAATATTTCTATGTGCTTTTGCTTTAAATGCTCAATATAGTTATAATAATCAAAACAATTATAATCCTCAATACAACCATAATTATATGGAAGTAGTATCAGCTCAAGGTGAAGTAAAAATTACATCAAAAGATATAATAGCTAAACCTGCTAATATAGGCGATTTATTATTTAGTAATGATAGATTAACTTTGCAGGCAAATTCTTATTTAACTTATTATATACAAAACAACTCTTTATTTAAACTAAAACAAAATGCTTCATTAAATATAGATGAATCATTAGACAGAAATAATAATATAAAATTTACATTATCTTCCGGAGAAATCATAGCAATTACAAAACTTAATTCCATCAATATAATTACTCCAAATGCTAATATATCCATGAGAGGTACTGTGATAATAGCAAACAATAATGGTGCAACTATTATTAAAGTATTATCCGGTTCTGCCACAGTTAATAATAATCTGCAGCTTGGTGCATTCATGCAGGCCAATATATCAAATACAGAAACAACTACAGGCAGCATAGTTTTGGATGCAAATACTAAAAGTTATTTAAATGAAATAATCAATTTACCTTATGCTAATAATGTTGCTCAAGTAAACTTCTATATAAATATAGCTTCATTACCTGACAATACTATACTTAATGTAAATCAATCTACTATAGAAAAATAAATAATATTTCACCTAATATGATGCTAATCTTCATATAACTTTGACAAATAAAAAATATTGTATATAATTATTAGAAGAAAGTTATATGAAGGATAGAAATGAATCCAAGAGAACAAATTGTTAATGCTGGAAAAGAGCTATTCAAGAAGTACGGATTTAAAAAGACATCTATGAGCGACATTGCTTTAATGGTTCATAAATCTAAAAGCAGTATATATCATTATTTTAAAAGTAAAGAAGAAATTTTTTTTGCCATAGCAGAAAATGAAGCATCAGATTTAAAAAGGTCTATATACGAAGCTATAAAGAAAGAAGATACTGCCGAAGCTAAAATAAGAGCCTACATATTAACAAGACAAAAAGGATATATTAAATTAGCTAATCTTTATGAAGCACTTCATAGTGAAATATTTGAAGACTTTACTCTAATAGAACATGTGAGAGCAAAATATCATAGAGAAGAATATGATACTATTAAAATGATACTAAGAAGCGGTGTAAAAAAAGGATTATTTAATATAGATTTAAGACTTGCAACAGAATCAATATTAGCAATAATTAAGGGCTTTGAAATGGAGTGGGCAAAAAATAAAAATATAGAAAATAGTGAAAAAGATTTAGACATCATCATTAATATTATCTTCTATGGAATAGTAAAAAGATAATTATTAATAATGATGAAAAATACATACCCTATCACATATATATTATACATTACTACAAGTTTTGTTTTAGGAATATCTATAGCATTAAAAATTAAAAGTAATTCTTTTTTTAATATATCGTTAATAATATCTTTCATTCTAATAGTAATCTCAATAATACTTGCTATATATAATAAAAATAGCTTTTTTATTTTAATAATTTCAGTATTTTTTTTGGGATATAGTTATACAATTTATAGATATTACTATATATTTTCATCACCATTAAAAGAATTTGACAAAGAAATTAAAGCATATAGCTGTAAAATAGTAGATTATGATGGAGTAGTTAATTTAAGAGATAGGTATATTGCATACGTTGATATGGTTTATGATGGAGAGAATTGGCATAATTATGCTGGAAAAATTAGACTATATCATAACTCAGCAAAGCCAATATATATAAATGATACTATTACAGTATATGCTAAAATTAATCTGTATAAAAATATACTAACTAACAACACCAACATAGTAAAAGCATTGGAAAATCAAATGCTCTATGGTGTAAGCAGTATTTACCCTTATATTAATTTTACTGTGCAAAAAGAAGGTTTTTCAATATTTAATTTTTTAAATAAGATTGGGCTATATTTTAGAAATACAATAAAAAAATCTTTAGGTGAATATATAGAGCCAATAAGCTATTCTGTAGCTCAATGCATCATTACAGGAGATAAGCATATTATACCAGCAGACATTAATCAATACTTTATAAACTCTGGAATATCTCATATATTATCAATATCAGGTCTTCATATATCTATGATACTTTTTATATTATTTTCAGCATTATCTTTTTTACCAATAAACTTTTATAATAAAATATTTATCTCTACAATCATCACCATAATAATATATCCTACTGTAAGTATATTCTCTGTTTCAATAGTGCGTTCAAGTATAATGGCTTTTTGCATATTAATATCATATTATTTTGACAGAAACAGAAATAATGTAAACGCCTTATTTTTAGCAGCATTAATAATATTACTCATAGAACCAAACTCCATAAGAGAAATAAGTTTTCAATTTTCATTTTTAGCGACATTAGGAATAATATTATACTACCCTATTTACAGTTTCTTTATAATAGAAAAAATTAAAAACTTAAAAACAAATGCTTTTTTTAAAAATATGCTTATAACTTTATTAGGATTTTTTATAATTAATATAATATCTCTTATCTCTATACTTCCATTAAATATATATCATTTCAAAGTTTTAAATCTCAACTCTATAATAGCAAATATATTCGCTGTACCATTATCTTTTATTATACTATCATCATCATTAATAACTATATTCACATATCAAATATTTCATACTATATCAATATACCCAGCAAAAACAACAGAGTTTACTGCAAATGCTTTAATAGAGTTATCTAAGAAAATTTCTGATTTTCAGTATTTAAGATTTAATTTTGAATTAAATATGTATATAGCAATATTTATAACATTTATAATTATGCTGATAGGATTGTTATTAAATGTAAAAATAAATAGAAGAATATAAAAAAAGTGTATTCAGTTATGAATACACTTCCTAATACAATTTTTCACCTATTTTTAAGATTATTTTGCTGGAGTTAATTTAGTTAAAGCATCTTCAACAAGAGCTGTCCAAGTAGCACCAGTAACACCATCAACATAAACGTCATTAGCAGCAATCATTTTGTCATAAGCTGCTTTAGCTCTAGCAGGACCGCTTGAATGAACACATTTAGTCATCACAACTTTAGTTAATTTACCACCTGCAACAGTTACTTTAGCTTGGTAGTCTCCTTGTTTTGTTTTGTAAGTAGCTTTGTAATTGCCTAAATAAGTACCATCAGGTATCTTAGCTAAATCAATTTTAGCTTGAGCAAAAGCTATCATACCAAATAACAATGCAATTGAACCTACAAATGCAATCAATTTATCAGACTTCATAATTTTCTCCTAATATATATTTTTATTATTATAAATAAACTCATCTTTAATTTAAAGGTAAAATAAAAACAAAAAAAATTTACATTATTTTGTTATTTTCTTACCTTTTCTTAAACTATATAACAAATTATCATATTCTATAGAAGCTACTATATTATAATATCTATTATCAACATAATTTGCATATTCTACTTTTACATTATTAGATATAAAACTCTTCAAATCATCATAATATTTATAATCTTCCGGCAATTCTTTTGAAAAAGCATTTTCAATTTTTACCATAGAAAGAGATAAAGCAGCGTTATAAGCACTATTTTTGTTTTCTTCTAATGTGCTATTATTATAACTATTTGGATAACCTATTGAGTTAATACTAAATTTATTTTCATTAATCCAACCATTATTAAGAGTTTTAGAATTGGTATTTATAGAGCTGCAAGAATAAATAAAAAGCAATATTATAATAAAATATCTCATAATAACCTCAAATTTTTTATATAAAAATAATCGTAAAAATTTAGTTTTTTTTGATAAGATAATTTTGTATATTATTAATTTTAGTTTATAATATTACCGAGTATATAAATAATTTTCTTTTTAAAGAATGGGATTTTACTATGAAAAAATACATACCTATTTATTTTTTGTTAATAAGCAATTTACTATTTTCTCAAATATACACATTACAAAACAATGAAACACTCAAAAATGCTCATATACTGAATGATACAAACTATGCTATTGTTGTAGAGAAGAATAACGCTAATAATAAAACATATGATATACTTTATAAAAACAGCAGATTAGAAGGATATAAAGATTCCGGCATAATAAAAGTTTTACCAAATGGAACATTGGTTGCTACTATGCTTAAACCTTCTATTGGTAAAGATATGTGGGTTGTTATATACGGCAATAAAGAGCAGGAATTCGACTCTATAGAAGCATCTGCCTTTGCTGGAAACAATTCTATAATATTTGCAAGACTTATGGATTATGGAGTTGCTGTTATTAACGGAGAAGCAACAACTCAATATTCTGAATTATATGAATATGTTATAAACAACAATAATTATGCTTTTTCTTATTCTAGAGATGGAGAATATTTTGTTAATATCAACGGTGAAGAAAAAGCTGTTTCAGGCAAAGCAGAAAAAATGAAATATGCTAATGACGGAAGAACTTTAATATATGTTGTAAATAGTGAAGGAAGTGCTGTTATATATAATGGAAATAATGATACAGAGAGTTTTATATCTGTTGATGATTTAGCTTCATACAACTTACAAAATCAGGCCTTTGCTGTTAAATTAATGCCTCAAATAGACACTAATTTAACAACAAATGATAATATGATGTCTACAAACATTAACACAAATGACACTATTCTTACAAATATATCTACTGTTACAAATTATAATTTATCTAATATAAGTGTTTATACAAATGAAGAAGGAATAACTGTTAAAGGACAATCAAACACTATAGCATTAATGATGGTTACAAATGTAATTACAAATATAGCAGAAAACATATTAGATTTTGGAGAGAGCAATAATAATATCATCACAAATGAATTTATAAACACAAGTATATTAATTAACAATAGAAACATAGGCGAGTTTAATTTAATTACAAATATGAGTTTTTCTCCAGACGGTCAAAGTTTAATATTTATTAATATAGATACAAACAATATGATGCAGCTATATGTTAGAGGAAATATGATAGGAAGCTATGATAATATATATACTTATCAATATTCTAAAGACTCAAAAAACTTTGCATACGGAGTAAGCAGTAATAATATATCTTTTATAATTCTTAATAACAAAAAAATTAACGAAGAATACAATAAAATAAATAATATATACTTCTCTGACAATAATGAATTAGTATACAATGCTTCAAAAAATGACAGAGAATATATTATATCCGATAATTTTGAAAGCCCTTCATATAACTTTGTCACTTCATTTAAGTTTTATGGAGATTCTTTTGCTTTTACAGCTGACAGACTTGGAAGGAAGTATTATTTTATATGGAATAAAGAAACAGCTACAAGAAAAGAGTTAGGCGGCTATGATTACATATCAGAAATAGATGCATATAGCAGCGAAGCAATATCAATAGCCTCAGACGGCAAGAATGTATTTATAATAAAGAACGGTTTTATATACTGAAATAAATATATTTTGTAGTAGATTTTTTATTTTATTCAACTTTTTCCCGCCTTCGCACCACAGGCACTTCCTACGGTCGCTGTGCGGGCTTCGCCAAAGTTGCAAAAAGTGCAAATTTAATATCTTTATATAAAGGAAATATATAGATAATACCATATATTTTTAGCTATATTTTATAAAAATGCAGTTCTTTTGCTTCTTTTATACCAATAAAAGAAGTGGGGGTGCGGGGGCTAGTCCCCGCAAATAAATAAAATGCAATCATTTCACTTTATTTTAGCAATAAAATCTTTTAAGTCTTTTGGTATTTTTGCCTTTACTTTTATACGCTCATTGGTGATTGGATGATTAAACTCTAACATATAAGAATGAAGTGCCTGCCTATAAAAAAATCCTTCTGGTATTATGCTTTTTTCTATAAAAGAATTAAAAACTTTAGGTCCATACTTACCATATATTTTATCTCCAACCATATAAAGATTTTTTGAATGAAGATGCACCCTTATTTGATGCATTCTTCCTGTGTAGAGCCTTATTTTTAGTATGGCATAATCACCTATTTTTTTTACAGTTTTAAACTTTGTCTTTGAATATTTTGAATCTTCAACATTCTCTTTATGAAGTATTTGATATCTTCTGTAAAGTTTATCTCCCACCTCTTGCATATATCCTTCAACAGTAAAAGAGTCTTCTATATCTTTAGCATTCTCCACTATTGCAATATAAGTTTTTTTTATATTATTATTTTTGTTTGCAAGCATAGCACAAAACTTTGAAGCCACCAAAGAACCGCGAGAAAGTATTACGCACCCGCTTGTTTCTCTGTCTATTCGGTTAATCATATTTAAATGACAGCCCAATCTCTCTTGCATAATAGTGTGTAAAGTATTGTAATAATATTTCCCAGAAGGAATCACAGGTAAATTAGCAGGCTTATTTACTATAATTAAATCCCCATCATCATAAACTATTTCTATATCCTTGTTTACTTCAGGCTCTTTCATATCTTTAAAATAGTATGATATCTCATCACCTTTAGAAACATTTCTGGTATATTTTATCTTTTCCCCATTTACTAATACAAGCCCTTCACCTATTAAATCCTGCCACTTGTTCCTCGAATAATAAGAAAATCTATTTCCCATATATTTATCTAATCGCATAGATTCAATATCTTCTTCAATACGGCACTTCCTTATAACAGCACCTTCATATAATTCTTTATTAGTAGAATTGAGTTTATTTTTAGCTTTTTTCATACTTTGAATTAATTTCTAAATAATTATTTGAAATCTTTATAAAGCATACTCGGCTGAACATCATTGTTATTCTGATATTTACTGCTCTCATACTCTTCATATTCGCCGTCTATGGTGTGATAATAAAGTTGAGCAATTTCCACTTCTGGGTATATTATTATAGGTTTAATGCAAAATATTTCTAATGTCCAATATCCCGCAAAACCAACATCTCCAAACCCAGCAGTAATATGTATAAATATTCCAAGTCTTCCTATAGATGACCTACCTTCTATCATAGGCACATATTTTTTTGTTTTGGTATATTCTAAAGTTCTTCCCAAATAAAGCTGATTAGGCTCTAACTGATATCCTGTTTCAGGTATAATTATTTCTTTAGTTTCATTGGGCTTTTTCATATCAAGCACATTGTCTTTATATACTAAAAGCTTATTATGAAGCTTTACATTATAACTATTTGAGTTTAATTGTTTTCTATTGAAAGGCTCTATTATAATATTTTTATTTAAATTCTTTTCTATTTCAAGTCCAGACAAAATCATTTTATTTGTACCTTAATTTTTTATATTTATTTTCTTTATTTTTCGGTATTATTATTGTATAATTTATGATTATAAAACTATATTATGAGGTATTAAAAATGCTATCTATAAATTATAAAAATGTATTAAGTTTTTTGCAAGAGCATGAATTAGAATATTTAGCAGACTCAGCAAATTATGCTAATGAACTTTTAGAAAATAAAAAAGGTGCCGGCAATGATTTTTTGGGTTGGGTTAATCTTCCAACTGAAGCTATGAAGATGGTAAAAGATATTGAAACTTTAGCAGCAGAAATAAGAGAGAATGCTGAAGTATTGGTATCTGTTGGTATTGGAGGTTCATACCTTGGAGGAAAAGCAGTTATAGAATCTTTTCTAAACCCTTTTGCTCAAGCTAAAAAAGGCAATACTCAAGTTGTATATGCTGGTCATAATATGAACGGTGAGTATTTCAAACATTTATTGGATTATTTAAAAGATAAAGATTTTTATATTAATGTTATATCAAAAAGCGGAACCACAACAGAACCTGCTATAGCTTTCAGAGTATTAAAAGAATATGCTGAGAAAAAGTACGGTAAAGAAGAAGCTGCAAAAAGAATAATAGCTACTACAGATAAGGCAAAAGGGGCATTAAAAACATTATCTACAGAAAATAAATACAGAACTTTTGTAATACCTGATGATGTTGGAGGAAGATATTCTGTGCTTACTCCTGTTGGTCTCATACCTATAGCAGCTGCAGGAATAGATATTAAAGAGTTTATAAAAGGTTTTGACTCTATGGCTAAGGCTACAAAAAAAGCAGATTACAAACAAAATCCTTCTATGCTTTATGCTATGCTAAGAAATGCACTTTACAGTAAAGGTTTTAATACAGAGATAATGGTAAACTATATTCCAAGAATGCATTATATATCTGAATGGTGGAAACAATTATACGGAGAAAGTGAAGGTAAAGACAAAAAAGGAATATTCCCAGCTTCTGTGGATTTCTCTACTGATTTACACTCTTTAGGTCAATTTATACAAGACGGAAGAAGAGGATTATTTGAAACTGTTATAAGAGTAAATGAAGAAGAAATAGATTTAAAAATAAAAAAAGAAGAATCTGATTTGGACGGACTTAACTATTTAAAAGGAAAATCTCTTCATCAAATAAATAAATCTGCATTAGAGGCTACTGTTTTAGCACATGTTGATGGCGGAGTTCCTAATATTATAATAGACATAGACAAAATTACTCCATTTACTATTGGGGAACTTATGTATTTCTTTGAGAAAGCTTGCGGTATATCCGGACATATTCTTGGAGTTAATCCGTTTGACCAACCGGGTGTTGAAGCTTACAAGAAAAACATGTTTGCTATGCTTGGTAAAAAAGGCTATGAGAAAATGGGCAGAGAATTAAAGGCAAGATTAAATAAATAATCTGCTATTATAAAAATTATAAAAATAAAGGGACACGGCAATTTGCAATGTCCCTTTATTATTTGCATATATTATTTACATATCGTATTTATTAATAGACTTGTTTCAAAACTAAATTAATAAATAGTTATACTGTTTATTTTTTTAGTATTTTAAATTTATAATTGGGGCTTTGCCCCAAACCCCAGTTCTTTTATTGGTATAAAAGAACCAAAAGAACTGCATTTTTATATACTAAAATAATTAATGATACAACATGTAAAACACAATTTTATAACTAAAATTATGTTGAAAATTACACAACTAATTTTTTCAAGTACTTTTGAAACAAGTCTAATATATAAAAAAGGCCGCATAAGAAATTCTTATACAGCCTTGAGTATTTTTTTAACTTAAATAGTTAATATTAATTTTCTATATAAGCATAGCTGAATTTATGTTTTGCTAAATTATCATATATAACACCTTTTAATTTAGGGCTAACTAAAGTAGGTGTAGCATAATAGTATAATGGTATTATAACATCATTATCCATGAATATTTTCTCAGCTTTATGCATAGCATCCATTCTGATATTCTGATCTATTGTATTCATAGCAGTTTGGAGCAAATTATCATATTCTTTATTTGTAAATAGAGCATGATTTTGAGGGCTATAACTTAAAAACATACCTAAGAATGTCATAGGGTCATTATAATCAGCAGTCCAACCGCTTCTTCCCATAACATAATTTTTATCAGTATATAATGTCTGTAAAAATACAGCCCATTCCTGCTGACTTACTGTACTATCAACATTTAAATGCTCTTTCCACATTTGCTGTACTGCTTCAAAAGTAGGAATTTGAACATTAGAATCAACTAAAAATTGAAGTACAGGAAAACCTTCTCCATTTGTATATCCAGCTTCTTCCATTAACTTTTTAGCCTTTTCTATATTTTTCTGATAATCTTCAGGCTTAACACTTATATAATCCCCTCCTACCTCTCTAAAATCTCCATTAACATCAGGAGCTCCAAAAGGTACGAATGCACCGGCAGGCACACCAGCTTTTACGATATTATCAACTATATAATTTCTATCTATAGCCAATGATAAAGCCTTTCTAACTCTGCCGTCTTTTAAAACTTCATTAGTATGATTTAAAGCATAATAATATGTTCCAAGACGTTTAACCATTTGAAGTACACCTTCTGCTTTTAGAGTATCTATATCCTGAGCTGGAACTCTGTCAGAAAAATGCAAAGAACCTTCTTTTATGCCGGCAACTGAAGCTGTAGGGTTATCCATTAAAACAAATGTTATTTTTTCTGGAACTAAATTCTCATAATCCCAATAATTAGTATTTTTTACCATTACTATATTATTATCTATATTACGTTCTATCATTACATAAGAACCATTTCCTATATAACTTTCCGGATTAATAGTCCAAGAATCACCATATTTCTCTATAATATCCTCGCGAATAGGATAGAATGTAGGAAATGCAGTTAATTCTAAGAAATATGCTGTAGGCTTTTCTAATGTTACCTCTAAAGTATAATCATCAATAGCCTTTACTCCCAAAGTATCCAAATCCATTTTGCTTGAATTAATAGCCATAGCATTTTTTACAGGTTCAAATTGATAGCTATATTCACTTGCTGTTTTATGGTCTACCGCTCTTTTCCAAGCATATACAAAATCTTTAGATGTTAATGGAGTTCCGTCAGACCATTTTCCATTAGTTCTTAAATGGAATATGTATGTAAGTCCGTCTTCGCTTATATCCCAGCTTTCAGCAGCTCCGCCCACTAATACACCTTCTTTATTTCTTGTAGCAAGTCCTTCAAATGCATGTATTATGTAAACAGAAGCATCTGAAGCTATATTTAATGTAGGGTCTATAGTTTTAGGCTCTGGACCTACATTTATAAATAAACCTTCACCTTGATTTTTATTCTTTGATGAACAAGATGTTATTATCAAGCCTATTGATAATAAAAAAATAAAAAATAAACGCATAATATTTTTCATAAATCAATACCCTTTTTGTTTTTTATAAATAATTAGAAAATATATTATATCATCAATTATTAAAAATCAATTAATTAATAAAAAAATAAATTAAATTAAAATATTAAAATAGATTATAATCTCTATAGGGCGGGGGGCTATAGAAATTTCAAATATTTTAAAAATTTACTTTTGACAAACTTAAAAATTTTTAGTATATGCATTTAATTTTATATAGTGTTAAATTATTTTTTTATTATAATATAATAATTTATATAAAATTAATAAACTATGATAGGAATAAAAAATGCCAAAAATATCTAATTATCTTTTTAGTAAACATATAGAAAAATGCAAAATATCATTAGAAGCTTTTGAAGAAAGAGAAGTTCCAGATTTAAAAGATAATTTTAAAGAAGAAACAGAAAAAATTCTATATGAGGCAAATAATTTTTTAAATAATATTGAACCATTCAATTATTTTGATTTTTATGATTTTAACAGCAAGGCAAAAAATTTTAATGATGAATTAAACAGAATACTTGAAACATTCTATATAAAAGAGCCTGACGAACTTTATACTTATAACAGGTTTATTGAGTATTTTCATTATGATAAAACTATGTTTAATGATGAAAATGATGAAATAGATATTAACGATTTATATACTTTAGATGAATATTTTGATTGTAACACTAATGGAGTTGCTCTAAACAATATGAGAGAATATAGAGATGCTATAGATTATTATAGTAAAGCTATAGACTTAATTGATTATTATGCATTAGCTTATTATAACAGGGGACTTGCTAGAAGTAATTTAGGATTTTTTGAGAAAGCTATAAAGGATTATGACAAAGCAATAGAATTAAGTAAAAATTATAAAGACGCTTATTATAATAGAGGCTTTGCTAAAAATAATGCTGGCTTACACAAAGAAGCTATTGAAGATTATAATAGGGTTATAGAGTTAGACCCTAATAATATAGATGCATATAATAATAGAGGAGTTTCCAAAAATTATTTACAGCTTTTTGATGAGGCTATGAAAGATTTTAATAAGATTTTAGAATTAGAGCCTAATAATTATTGTGCTTATGGCAACAGAGGCAATTCTAAAAATGATTTGGGGCTTTATAAAGAGGCTATTGAAGATTATAACAAAGCTATAGAAATTAATCCAAATTATTCAGATGCTTATTATAATAGAGGAAATTCAAAAAAAGAATTAGGTTTATTTAAAGAAGCCATAGAAGATTATGATAATGCTATAAAATGGAAACCTAATGATATAAATTCTTATATGAATAGAGGAAATGCTAAATATGATTTAGAATTATATGAAGAAGCTATAAAAGATTATGACAAAATTATAAAATTGGATCATAATTGTGTAGATGCTTATTATAACAGGGCAAATGCCAAAAGAGAGCTGTGTTTATATAAGGAATCTATAAAAGATTATGATAAAGCTATATATTTAAATCCTAATTATAGTGATGCATATAATAATAGAGGGCTTTCTAAAAGTGATTTAGGAATGTATGAGGAAGCCATAAAAGATTATGAAGAATCTATAGATTTATGTGAGGATAATCCAGAAGCCTATTATAATATAGGAACTGCTAAATATGATTTGAATCTTTTAAAAGAATCAATTAAATATTATGATAAGGCTATAGAATTAAAACCAACTTACAGTGAAGCATATAATAACAGAAGACTTTCTAAAAATGATTTGGGACTTTATAAAGAGGCTTTAAAAGATTATGATAAATCTATAGAATTAAACCCAAATGACAGCAATACTTATAATAATAGAGGGCTTACTAAATATAGTTTAGGACTATATAAAGAAGCTATAAAAGACTATACTAAGGCTATAGAATTGACTCCTGATTATACCAATGCTTACGGTAACAGGGGAAGTGCTAAAGATGAATTAGGACAATATAAAGAAGCTATTGAAGATTATGATAAAGCTATAGAATTGGAACCAAATACTGCTTATTTATATAATGATAGAGGCTGGGTTAAGAAAAATGCAGGACTATATAAAGAAGCTTTGAAAGATTATAAAAAAGCTTTAGAATTAGATTCTAATAATGAATATGCAAAGAGTAATATTGCAAATCTAAAAAAAGAACATGGCTTGAAATAAAATTAGCTTTATTGGAATTATAAACTAAAAATTTTTTAATTTATGATTTTTTTGTTCAACTTTTCCCGTGGCAAAAGTTGCAAAAGCACTTATTAATTTTTTATTATAATCTATTTTTAAGCCTTATTTATATTTTAAGCAGCATAAAAATCAATTATCTGAAAAATTCTGAAATATTAAAAACTATAAAATGTAATATTAATGCTGGTATACCTATTACAATTAGAAGTACAATCTTAAAAATATTAAATAAAGTATTAAATATTCCAGTAAAAATTAATTTTATATTATAAAATATACCGGGATACGCTTTTTTCCCATTATTATTTTTTATATTTTTATCTGCATTATTTTCTATCAAAAGAGATATAACTTCTTTTTCCATATCAATATCTCTATACTCATTATTTTTTTTATATAAAATTTTATGAAGTGCAGTATCTCCATCATTATTTTGTAAATTAATATTGACTGAGTTTTTTATGAGCATTTCAATAATATCATATTCTTCTGTTCCTATATTATCTCTAGAAAGTATATAGTGAATTATACCATTTCCGTCATTATCTTGTATATTAATATTTGCTCCAAGATTTATAAGTGTTTCAATTTTATATTTACTATCTGGAACTCCTATAATTTCACTTGTACAGAATTTAGGTTTATGAAGTGAATTGTAGTACTTACTTATATCAAGTATAAGGCTTTTTCCCTCTTCATTTTTCCAGTTAATATCCATTCCATTATCTAATAAAACTTTTACGAAATTAGAGAAATTATTAGTGCTTAAATTAGGTATATAGTTATACCATGTTTCACTGTTCGTTATAGAGTAAGTTATATATTCTTTTTCAATATTTTCAATTATATATTTAAACTCATCAATATTTTCTGATACTACTGATTTGTATAATGCTGATTCTCTATTTGTTGCCGCTAAATTCTTAAAATCTTCACTTACCTGACCATAAGCAATGTATGAACTAATTATAATAATCCATAATACTTTCATCATAAACCTCTTTTTAATTATGTATTATATTTTTTGATTATACATTGTAGCGGTATATTTTCTCAATGTAGATTTATTGATTATATTTAATAGAAAATAAAATTTGAAACTATTTATTTTTTCTTATAATATTTTTTTACTAAATCAATCATTTTTTTATCCTGAATAGCCTCAGCATATTCTAAAACATTATAGCTTTCTTTTATACTTCTGCCATAGTCATTATCAGGTTTCATTTTTATATTTAAATCCACTCCATTTTTAAATAAATATTCAGCAACTTCATAATTATGTTGGTCTATAGCATGAAATATCGCAGTATAGTTTATATCATTAGGATAATAGTTCACATCAGCCCCATTTTCAACCAATGCCTTAACTATTTCTAAATTACCCGCACCTGCAGCAATTGCTATAGGAGGATAATAATCTAAAAATTTTGTATCTAAATCGGCACCATTATCTTTTAAAAGCTTTACTACTTTTGGAGTAGATGCCGCAAGTATAGTAGCAGGAGCAACTCCGCTATCATTTGTAGCATTAACATTTGCACCATTTTCAATTAAAAGTTTTGAAGCTTCATAAGGATTTTTTCCTGTAACAGCCCAAAGTAATGGAGTATCCCCATTATCATCAGCCTTTCCATTAACATCTATTCCATTATCTATTAAATATTTCATTATATTGATATTTCCATTTTCAGAAGCATAAATAAGTGCAGATGCTCCCCAAGATGATTTTTCATTTATATCTGCATTATTTTCTACTAATAGATTAAACATTTCTTCATTGCCGTTTTCGCATGCAATCATAATCATGTTTTTTCCGTCTTTATTTTTTATACTTATATCAGAATTATTGTTTATTAGTAATTTTGCCATCTCTATATTATCAGTTCTTACAGCTTCCATTAAAGCATTAAATCCATCGCCTGCTCTTAAATTAACCAAAGCCCCATTATCAATTAAAGCTTTTGCTATATTGTAATGATTATATGATGAAGCTATCATTAAAGGAGTAGAATTAGCATAGTGTGTAACATTGCCTATAATAATCTCGCCTTTTGAAAAAGCATTTATACCGCCCTCATTTATTAATTCTATTATTTCACGAACACCTGTTTTATTTTTATTTTTCTCTAATAAGCTTAATAATTCATCACTTGGTTTTATTATTTCATTTGTAATGGCTAAACTATTTGTTTTCTCATTATTGCTCTTGGAATAAAGTGATGAAATTGCAATTATCAATATAAATAATATCTTCTTTTTCATAAAACAACCTTTTTTATTAATATAGAATATATTATATAACAATACATACTAATACTCAATAAAAAAACATCTTTAAGCTAATAAATCTCCTCTGTAATTTACACATAAATCTATAGAATTGCTTAATTTTATTCTATAAAAACTTATTGTTTTATTTATTTCATATATATGAACATCTTTATATTTTTTTATAATATTTTTTACACTATTTGATATAGATTTTGGCAATATATTTTCTCTTATATCCTCATCGCTGCTGATATAATTCCAATTACCATTTTTATCAAAGTCAATGTAAGTTCCGTTAGATAATTTCACCTCATACTCATCATTGATTTTATCTATATATATTATTTTTGCATTATGGAAGTAAAATTCTATTAATCTTCTAGCATTTTCAGGCAATTTGCTAGGGGTTATTTTTATAGAGAGTTGTAATTTAGCGTTCATATTTTCCTCCGTCAAGTTATTGTAAATTATCTTTACAATTATAGTCAAAGGAGGAGTTTTGTCAATATAATTTTACAAATATTTTACAATAAATTTACAATTATTAGCTTTTTACAGGCAAAATATAATACATATCAAACATGACATATAGATTAGTGTAAATTTTATGTAAAATATAAATTGTTATTCTTTACAATTAACATAAATCTATACAAATATACAAAAAATACTTGAAAAATATAACATTTTGCAATATAATTTTTGTTGTAAAAATTTTCAGTAAATATATTTTGCTGTTATCATCTTATTTTAATTCTTTATATAGTAATAAAATAAGCGGAATTTTACAAAATACACATAAAAATAATAATTTTTTTATTAATAAATAGTATCAAACTACGGAGTGTATATTATGGAATATAATTTTACCACCATTGAAAAGAAGTGGCAGAAATTCTGGAAAGACAATCAGTCTTTCAAAACAGTTTCTAAACCTACAGACAAAAAATATTATGTATTAGAGATGTTTCCTTATCCATCTGGAAAAATGCATATGGGGCACGTATCAAACTACACTATAGCTGACTCTATAGCGAGATACTATAAACTGTTGGGCTATGATATTTTACATCCAATGGGCTGGGACGCTTTTGGTATGCCTGCAGAAAATGCTGCTATTGACAATAAAACTCACCCTGCTGAATGGACTTTAAAAAATATTGCCAATATGAAAGACCAATTAAACTTACTTGGATATTCATATGACTGGGATAGAGAAGTTACTACTTGTTTACCTGATTATTATAAATGGGGGCAGTGGTTTATATTAAAAATGTATGAGAAGGGACTTTTATATAGAAAAGGCGGAGATGTTAACTGGTGCGAGCATTGTAATACAGTATTAGCAAATGAACAGGTTACTGCAGAAGGCACTTGCTGGAGATGTGACGGAGAGGTTACTAAAAAGAAGCTTGAACAATGGTATATAAAAGTTACTGATTATGCAGAGCAATTAGATGCTGATTTGAAACTATTAGAAGGTTATTGGCCTGATAATGTTATAGCTATGCAGAAAAACTGGATAGGAAGAAGTGTTGGTGCTTATATCAATTTTAATTTAGATGACGGCAAAGACTTCCCTATATTTACAACTCGCCCGGACACTATTTATGGTGTTACTTATATGGCTATAGCTTGGAATTATGAAGGGCTTTTAGACATGTGTACTCACGAACAAAGAAGTGCTGTAGAAGAGTTTATAAAAAAGTCTGCTAAAATTGACCAAAAAACAGATTACGAAAAAGAAGGGATATTTACAGGAAGATATGTTGTAAATCCATTTAATGGAGAGAAAGCTCCTTTATATGCTGCTAATTTCGTTTTGGCTGAATATGGTAGCGGTGCTGTAATGGCTGTTCCTGCTCATGACCAGAGAGACTTTGAATTTGCTAAAAAATATAATATTCCTGTAAAAGTTGTTATACAAAATGATGACAATTCTATAAAAGCAGAAAACATGACAGAGGCCTATGTAGAAGACGGAATAGTTGTTAATTCTGACATATTAAATGGGCTTTCTTCAAGAGACGCTATAAAAAGAGCGATAGAATATGCCGCAGAAAAAGGTTTTGGAAGAGAGCAAGTACAATATAAACTTAGAGATTGGCTTATATCAAGACAGAGATATTGGGGCAACCCTCTTCCTTTTGTACATTGTGAGAAATGCGGTGTTGTACCTGTACCTGAAAGTGAGTTACCTATAACTCTTCCTATGGATATAGAGTTTACAGTTGGAGAAAACCCTCTTAAAAAATCTGCATCATTCGTTAATACTACTTGTCCTAAATGCGGTGCTCCTGCAAAAAGAGAAACTGACACTATGGACACATTTACATGCAGTTCTTGGTATTATGCAAGATATACAGATGCTCATAATGATAAAATGCCTTTTGACCCTGCTTCCGCTAATGCTTGGCTTGGCGTTGACCAATATATAGGCGGTATTGAACATGCTTGTATGCACCTTTTATATTCAAGATTCTGGTACAAGTTTATGAGAGATATAGGACTTATAAAAGGAGATGAGCCTTTCAATAGACTTCTTACTCAGGGTATGGTTTTAGCAAATAGTTATGAGGCTAAATCATTGAAAAAATTCTATACTCAAGAGCAGATGAACAATAAAGAATACGAAAAAGACGGCATTAAAAAAGAAGACATTATAGTAAAAATGGAGAAGATGTCTAAATCAAAAGCTAATGGTGTTGATCCGGCTGAGATTATAGAACTTTTTGGTGCTGATGCTGTTAGAATATTTGTTATGTTTGTTGCTCCTCCTGAAAAAGATAAAGAATGGTCTGATGAGGGTGTTAAAGGTTCTGCAAGATTCTTAAACAGAATTTGGAACTTATTCTTAAAATACAAAGATGAAGAAGCTTTCAAAAATGCTAAATCATTTGACTACAGCAATCTTTCAAAAGACGGACAAAAATTATTTAGAAAATACAACAAAACTATTAAGAAAGTTACAATAGACATCAAAGACAGATTCCACTTTAATACAGCCATTGCATCACTAATGGAGCTTTTAAACGACATGTCTACTATAAAATTAGCTAATAATGATGATTATGCTATGTTTAGAGAAGTGATTAGAGGCTACTTAATTCTTCTTAACCCAATAGCTCCGCACATAACAGAAGAGATTTACCAGATATTAAACTTTGGCAAAATGATTCTCGAAGAAAGATGGGTTGAGCATAATGAAGAATATTGCAAAGACGATACATTTGAATTGGTATTCCAAGTTAATGGTAAAATAAGAGACAGAATAGAAGCCGACGTTAATATAAGCGAAGATGATGCAAAAAATCAGGCATTATCAAGTGAGAAAGTAAAACAGTTTACAGAAGGAAAAAATATTATTAAAGTAGTTTATGTTAAAGGAAAACTCGTAAACATAGTTGTAAAATAAAATATTTTTACATAAACAAAAAAGAAGAGTGTAAAATTATATTTATGCTCTTCTTTTTTATAACTAACATTATTAATGTCTTGATAAGTTATGGTACTATTATTTATTAAAAATATTTTTTATTTCTCTAGCTAAATTTTCAGCTATTATTTTATGCGATTCTTTATCAAGATGTATTTGATCTTTTTCACTGGACTTTACTATACTCCCTAAATCAAAAAAATAAACTTTTTCTTGTTCTGCAAGCAATTTATATTTTTCAGCCAACTCTTTAGATATTTTCACAGAATTCTGATTAAAGCCTGAAAAGTTATTAACAATATCAACTTTATCTCCTATCGGAGGAGGTGCAAGTAATAAAATTTCAGGTTTTTCATATTCCATCGGATCCTCACTATTTCTAATCTTAAATATAATTCTTTTAATTCCTTTAGCAATTAAGTTAGAAGTAGCAGAAAAATGTGCTTTAACATCGTTTGTACCTAAAGATAGTATAACTAAATCTAATGGTTTATGTGTTTCTAATGCTATTTATATATATGCCATTCCATTTCTTCCAGGCTCAAACGGATCATCAAATACAGTTGTTCTGCCGCCCAAACCTTCCTCTATAATCCTATAATTATTACCTAAAATATGTTGTAATATTCCTGTCCATCTTTCATTTATAGAATATCTTTTATTAGCCATTGGTATTGAACCAAATGTATTACTGTCTCCATAACATAATATATTTATCATAATTCTAATTTCCTATTAAAAATTAATATTCGTGTTTAATAATATTAATAAAAATATATTTGTCAATATTAATTATTAATATATATTATTTTTATATATACTTTCATTACATCCCCCACCCTTTATTTTTTATTGTTTAATTTTGAAATTCTAAGTTCACTATTTTTAATTGACTAACAAAAAAAGCATTCCCACCCAAGTTTTATTTTAATTAAAAATCTATTATTCAACGCACGGTAAGATAAATTTTATATATGATAAAATTAACATTACAATTAATTTATTTAACTATAGTCTGCTTATCGTGCGGAGTGCATATTAAAAATTTAAACAACATTAGGGCGGGAGTTCAAATAAAAACAAAGACTTAAAAATATAAACGATATAAAAATAACAAATAAAAATTAATAAACCTATAGGGCGGGCAAACGAAATAAAAATGCAAAGTGCTAATATAATAATATAAAATTATCCTCAAGTTGTTGACGTATAAAAAATATTGTATATATTATAATTGATAGATTTGTGAATAAAGGAGTATCATTATGAAACTTGTAGAAAATAAAATAGCATTAGTAACTTCATCAACAAGGGGTATTGGTTTAGAATGCAGTAAGAAATTGGCAGAAAACGGTGCTAAGGTTTATTTGGCAGTGAGAAGACTTGATGCAGGCAGAGAGATAGCTGATGAAATTATAAAAAATGGCGGTAAAGCAGATGTTGTTTATTTTGATGCCACAAAAGAAGAGACTTTTACTTCTATGGTTGAAGATGTTGTAAAAAAAGAAGGCAAAATAGATATACTTGTTAATAACTTTGGTACTACAGATGTTAATAAAGATTTAGATTTAGTTAATGGAGATACTGATACATTTTTTAAAATTGTAAATGAAAATATAAAAAGTGTTTATTTGCCTTGTAAAGCTGCTGTAAAAAACATGAAAGCAAATGGAGGCGGAAGTATAATTAATATTTCATCTGTTGGAGGATTATTTCCGGATATATCTCGATTAGCTTATGGCATATCTAAAAGTTCTATTAATTTTTTAACTAAAAACATAGCAGTACAATATGCCAGAGATAATATAAGGTGTAATGCTGTGCTTCCAGGATTTGTGGCAACGGAAGCAGCTATGGCAAATATGTCGCAGGAGTTTTTAAATGCTTTTTTGAAAAATGTTCCTTTAAATAGACCCGCTACAACAGAGGATATAGCAAATGCTGTATTATTTTTTGCTAGTGATTTATCTTCGTTTATTACAGGAGAGACTATGCCTGTTTCCGGAGGATTTGGTGTGCCTTCTCCAATGTATGCATTATATCAGGATATGATGAAAAAAGGATAATATTAATTATTAACATAATTATTTTTTATTGACAAAAAATAAATTTATAATACTATTTAATAGTTTATTTTTAACAATTTTACATTTTTGTTAAAATTATGCTTATAATAATATATTTTACTTAAAGGCTATCACTTTATGCTATATGAAATTTTTTATCCGCTTCGAGAAAGTTTTTTTGGTTTCAATGTTTTTAGATATATTACTTTCAGAACTGCCGGTGCTGTTGCTACTGCATTAATTTTGGTATTGGTATTTGCTCCGAGTATAATAGAAAAATTAAAGAAGCTTCATTTCGGTCAGGTTGTAAGAGATGATGGGCCAGAGACTCATTTAGTAAAAACTGGTACACCTACAATGGGCGGCATATTTATAGTAGGAAGCGTGTTAATAAGTATATTATTATGGGGAAAATTGGATAATATAAAAATTATACTTCTTACAATATCTTTAATCATACTTTCTATAGCGGGATTTTTAGATGATTTTCTTAAGATTAAATACAAAAACTCTAAAGGATTACCCGGTAAATATAAAATTGTGTTTCAGGTTATTGTTGGACTAATAATAGGAATATATTTATATTATTTTGATAAATCCACTTTTTTAATGAAGTTTGATTTGGAGAAAGGAATAAGTGTTTTGGAGGCAGTAAAAGTTGCTCAAGTTCCTTCATCTACTTTATTTATACCATTTTTTAGCAATGTGTATATAGATTTAAAGATGCTTTACATACCTTTTTCTATATTTGTGGTTGTTAGTATGAGTAATGCTGTTAACCTCACAGATGGACTTGACGGTTTAGCTATAGGACTTTTAATAATAATGTCTATGGCTTTTGCGGTGCTTTCTTATGTATCTGGAAACTCTCTAATAGCAACATATTTAAAAATACCTTTTATATCTGATGCTGGAGAAGTTACAGTATTTGTGGGGGCTTTAATTGGTGCTGGTTTAGGGTTCTTATGGTTTAATGCACACCCTGCACAAGTTTTCATGGGAGATGTTGGAAGTTTATCACTTGGAGGAGTTTTAGGAATAATTGCATTATTTATCAAACATGAGCTTTTGCTTGTAATAGTCGGAGCTGTTTATGTGTCTGAGGCTTTTAGTGTTGTTGTGCAGGTATTTTCTTATAAGTTATTCAAAAAAAGAGTATTTAAAATGGCTCCTTTGCATCATCACTTTGAAAAATCCGGCTGGAAAGAGACTCAGGTTGTTTTTAGGTTTTATATAATTGGTATAATAACTGCTTTGATTGGCATAGCAACTTTGAAAATAAGATAATACGATTTTTAATATTTATATGTAGGTGTAAAGCTTTATGAAAGGAAAATTGATTGTTATAGAAGGAATAGACGGAAGCGGTAAGTCTACAATTGCAAAAAAATTAGCAGAAACATTAAATGAAAATAATATAGATACAATATACACTTTTGAACCGACAAACGCCTACTATGGAGCTAAATTAAGAGATACAATGCTTTCTAAAGATATGGATTTAGATAGAGAATTAAAGCTTTTTGTAGATGATAGAAAAGAGCATATAAGACTTATGATAAAACCTGCTTTAGAAGAAGGCAAAACTGTAGTGCTTGATAGATACATGTATTCATCTATTGCCTATCAGGGTGCTAAGGGCATTGATATAGAAAAAATAAAGAATATGCATGAAAGCTTCATTTTAACTCCAGATATAGTTTTTATTTTTCATCTGCCTGTAGAAAAATCTCTAAACAGAATCATGGAAAAAAGAGGCTTCATAGACAGATTTGAAAATGAAGAATATCTCAAAAAAGTAGAGAGCATATTTAAAAGTTTTAATGAGCCTTTTATTTATCATATAAATGCTGATAAATCAATAGATGATATAAACAAAGAACTCATTGAAATATTAAAACAAACTAAAATGCTTGCTCTAAACTATCCTCTATAACATCAGATACAATCTGATTATTTGCACTGTTATAATAATTATTTTTTTCTATAGTTTTTTTATCCAAGCTTTTTACTTCTAATGCAAGTATATAAATAGAGTTTTTTCTGCTGCCATCTTTAGCAATATAAGAGTTTTGTCTTAATTCACCATTTACTAATATATGTCTTCCTTTAAGAAGATTAACAGCAACTTTTTCTGCTGTATATCCCCAAGCTATTAAATCAAAAAAGTAAACCTCTTTTTGCAAACTTCCATTAACATAATAATATCTATTATTGGCTATAGAAAATTTGCATAAAGATTTTCCGTTTTTAGTTTTTATATATGAAGGGTCTCTTGTTAATCTTCCTTCTACTACGATAATATTAGCATTTCCAGACATAATTTTTACTCCTAATTTTTTTATTATAATCTTAGTTAAACAAAAATTATGAAAAAATATGCCTGATTTTATTTTGATTTTTTTGAGAATTTATTAATTATTAGAAATTTATTAATCTTCAGAATCATCAGATTCTTCATCATCTTCATCTCTGTTTCCAGAAGCCTCTCTTAGAACTTGTTTTATAGCATCAAAAATCTCTCTTGCCTTTGCTTTATTTATATCTGTAGTTTTAGTTCTTTTGGTTATAGAAGCTCTTTTTAATATCATATCTCCGTAAGTATCCCCTATTCCGCTTATTATAAGAGGATTTTTAATGAGTTTTTCTACAGTTGTGGCATTATCTGCAAGCAATTGGCAAAATAAATTATAATTAAATTGCTTAGTTAGAGGGTCATAACCCACTTGAGGCATTGTAGTATAATCTTTCCATATAGGTATAATGTGTGTAGCATCATTTTTATCTTTACTTTCATCTACTACAAAGAAATTGCCGTTATCTGTTTCTAATTTTATTAGAGCATTCTTATAAGTATTATTTTCTGTAAGCACAAAAGAGCCTCCAGAACCCAAATCTACAAGCATAGCATCTTGAGAAAACTGAAAATGCATATATCCGCCATGCCTCAATACATCTATAATTTTTTGCCCCTTAACTTCTTCAAGTTCTTTATATTTTTTGTCTAAAGCAACAACATTATTAATATAAGAATAACAAATCTCCCCTTTTAATGCATTAATTAAATTAATTAAATATGGAAGCTCTTTCATCTACTACAACCCCGTATATATTATGTTTACTTTTATTTTAACACTTTTATAAAAAAAAGCAATCTGAATAAGTATTATATTAGCTTAGAATTCAATTTATTAGAATTAATATATATTTAATATTATGAAAATATTACATTTTTAACGATATTTTGTTTTAATGAAAACTATATCTATATTATTATCCAATAAATAAAAATCAATATAACACACATTTTTATTAAGATAAATATTTTGCTTTATATATTATTATATATTATTATTAGTATATAATAATAAGAAAACAATAATTGGAAAGTTATTATGCAAAAGACTATATTAGATATTATTATGAATCGCTCAAGCTACAGAGGAAAATATAAAAATATAAAGGTTCCAAAAGAAGATTTAATAAAAATAATGGAGGCAGGACTTGCTGCACCTTCTGGATGCAACAAACAAACTGTATCATTAATAGCTGTTGATGATGAAAAATTATTATCTGAAATAAAACAGTTAATAAATCCGCCAATTTGTGAAACGGCACCGGCATTAATATGCGTATTAAGTCAGAAAATATATGCATACAGAGATAGATGTTATAGTGTTCAAGATTATGCTGCTGCTATTGAAAATATGCTTTTAGCTATTAAGGCATTAGGTTATGAAAGCTGTTGGTATGAGGGGCATATTACTGATGACGATGATATAGCTTCAAAAATTGCATCAAAAATTAATATTGATAAAGGATATAAATTAGTTTGTATATTGCCTGTAGGATATGCAAATGAAGAAGTAAAATTAAATACTGATAAAAAGCCTTTTAATGAAAGAGCTTGGTTCAATAGTTTTGATAAATTATAATATTTTTGTAATATTGTTACAGCAATAAATTTTATTAAAAACTCATTGCTGTAATCTTTTATATTTTAGTTAAATTATTTTTTTATTGAACTCTTCCAAGTCAATAATCGCTTTTAATATCATTTTTTTATCTACTTTGTACGGACTTATATTTAAATCTTTACTCTCAATGGCTATATCCAATGCCATATTAAGCTCTTCATCATCTAAACTTGGTTTATTTATACCTATATCTTTTAAGCAGGTTGGAAGAGAAATAGATTTATTAAAATTAAAAATACTTTCTCTTGCCTCATATTGTTTATCCATAGTTAGCAGCAGCAATACTCCATATGACACTAATTCACCATGAAGCAATTTTTCTCTTATCCTTTTTATTTTGGTCAGTCCGCTATACATACTATGTGCTAAAGATATATGGTAATCATCTTTTGCCATTACTGATGTTAATCCTGTAGTATATATTATATGCAGTATTATTCTTTTTAAAGTATCTGTTGTTTTTTTATTTTTAAAATCGTTTATAGCTTCTGAATAATGTTTTAACATATCATTAGAACAATTTTTTATTATTTCAATACCTAAGAAATTTCTATAATTTAAACTTTCATTTCTTGTAGAAAATAATGCTTCATATTGTTTAGAAATTGCATTTCCTATACCAGCTATAAAATAATTTTCAGGAGAGTTTAATATAATATCAGTATTTATAAATGTATGCAAAGGAGGTCTTTTTTCACTAAACATTTTTTTAAAACTTCCATCATTATTATGAACAACTGAAATGCCAGTTACGGCAGCACAGTTTGAAGCTAATGTAGGAAATGTAAATATAGGTTTATTTATAGTATGTGCTAAAACTTTTGAAGTGTCTAATGCTCTTCCTCCTCCTACTGCAAATATCATATCAGCTTCTACTACTGCTTGTTTATTTTTAAGCAAATCAATATTTTCAAAAGTTGATTTCTCTCCATAATGAAATATTCCTGTTATGGTTATGTCTTTTATATTATTTAATATTGACTCTATAGATGCCTGAATAGATTTTGTACCCGATATAATAACAGCTTTTTTTCCATAGTTAGAACATATATCATATATATCTTTATAAGCATTACTTCCTATACTAAAATTTGGCAGAAATAATTTTTCTAAACTCATTTTTTTATCCTTTATTATTATAAAATTATAAATAAATCATTTTTCTAAGAGATAAACAAGAATAACCAATAAATTAACTTGTAAGTTATCTTTAGTTTATCTCTTCATAACAATTTTACTCTTTTGTTCTTGCAGCCATTATATTAGCAACTATTGAACCTGATATACAATGCCATACACTTCCTATAGCACCGGATACTGCTGCAAGTGCCATATAAGCAAAATGGGTTGAAGCAAGTGATGAGGCTAATCCCGCATTTTGCATACCTACTTCTATAGATATAGTTTTACATTTAGCATTATTGAATTTGCATACCTTACCTAAGAAATATCCAAGCATATAACCTAAAGTATTATGTATTATTATCACTATTACTACTAAATGACCAACCTGCATAAGTCTTTGAGAGTTTGCTGATACTACAGCAGCTACTATTGCAACAACTGCCACTACCGATATTAAAGGAAGCACATCTTTGAAATGTTCAACAAATTTGTGAAAGAATTTATTTATAACAAATCCCAACACTATAGGAGCTATTACAACTTGAAGTATTGATATAAACATGCTCACAGCATTAACATCTATTTTCTCGCCAGCATAAAGTAAAGTAAGAAGAGGAGTTGCAAGCGGAGCAAGTATTGTTGATACAGAAGTCATACCTACAGACAAAGGCACATCTCCTTTAGCTAAATAGGTTATAACGTTAGAAGATATTCCTCCCGGACAAGTACCTACAAGTATTACCCCTATTGCAAGTTCTGGAGGAAGTCTGAAGGCTAAAGAAAGTAAGAATGCAAGTAAAGGCATTATAGTGAATTGTGCTATTGCTCCTATGGCTATATCTTTTGGTCTTGTGAATAACACTTTAAAATCTTCTATTTTTAATGTTATACCCATACAGAACATTGCTGTCATAAGAAGATAGTTAACATAAGTTGTTTTTATGAAGCTTACAGATTTTGGGAAAAATAAAGCTAATGCTGCTACAACCAATACTATAACTGACATATATTTGCCGAAGAAATTACTTATTTGTTTTAATGTTTTCATTTTAATATCCTTTTTTATTATTTTATTAGTTTTTGTTTTATTGTTTTATATTAGATTTGTTTCAAAACTTATTAATATTGATTAGTAAAAAAATTAAATTTTTATATAAATAATATTTGATATATATTAGTATTAAAAAATGCAGTCCTTTTGCTTCTTTGGGTCACCAAAAGAAGTGGGGTGCGGGGCAAAGCCCCGTTATAAAATTTAAATACTATAATTATTACCAATATCTTTATATGAAACAAGTACATTTTTTAAAAATTAATTTCTAATAATCATATTTCGCTCCTTTAAAAAAATTTTTATTTAAAATAAATTTAGTCTAAGCTTATATCAGCTATAAACTAAACAATTTTTATCCTGGCTTAAAAGATAGATATTCAAGCAGTCTGTAATTTTTTATAATGACTTTTAGGTTTAATAGTGCTTATATTAGATGTTATAGGCTTAAATACCCATAACACCAATTTGTTTTTAATTATTTTAATACAGCACCAGTATTAGCAGACTGAACAAGTTTTCTATATCTTCCAAGCCAGCCTCTAATTTCCTCTAAAGGTTTAATAGGAATCTCTTTTCTTCTTTTTTCCATTTCTTCATCAGAGATTTCTAAATTGATTTTATGATTAGGAATGTCTATGCTTATTATGTCATTTTCTTTTATGAAAGCTATTTCACCTCCGCTTGCAGCTTCCGGTGAAACGTGTCCTATAGAAGCACCTCTTGAAGCACCAGAAAATCTTCCGTCAGTTATTAATGCAACATCTTTGTCAAGTTTCATACCAGCAAGTGCAGAAGTAGGGTTTAACATCTCACGCATACCTGGTCCGCCCTTAGGTCCTTCATATCTTATAACTACAACATCGCCTTTGTTTATTTTACCTGCATATATAGCAGCTATTGCTGATTCTTCACTGTCAAACACCCTTGCAGGTCCTTTATGTACAAGCATCTCATCAGCAACAGCAGAACGCTTAACAACACAGCCGTCTTTTGCTATATTTCCCCAAAGTATTGCTATACCACCTGTTTTACTGTAAGGGTTTTCTATATTTCTTAAAACATTATTATTTTTATTAACAGCATCTTTTATGTTTTCAGCTATTGTTTTACCTGTAGCAGTGAGAAGAGAAGTATTTATAAATCCGCCTTTATCAAGCTCTTTCATTACAGCAGGTATTCCTCCGGCTTTATATAAATCTTCTATATAGTTATGCCCTGCAGGTGCTAAGTGGCAGAGATTAGGAGTGCGGTCGCTTACCTCATTTATTATTTTTAAATCTAATTCTATTCCTGCCTCATTAGCTATAGCAAGTAAGTGAAGTACACTATTTGTAGAACAGCCTAATGCCATATCAACTGCAAGTGCATTTTTGAAAGATTCTTCAGTTATTATATCTAATGGTTTTATGTCTTTTTTTAATAATTCCATAACCTGCATACCAGCTTTTTTAGCAAGCAAAGTTCTTGCAGAATAAACAGCAGGTATTGTTCCGTTTCCCGGAAGTGCTATACCTAAAGCCTCAGAAAGACAATTCATGCTATTAGCAGTATACATACCAGCACAAGAACCGCAGCTTGGGCATGTATGCTGAGCATATTCTTCTAATTCTGCATCATTTATAAGATTAGCCTTTTTTGCTCCAACAGCTTCAAATATATTTGATAAACTAACTTTACTGTCTCCATGTTCTCCCGGAAGCATAGCTCCTCCGCTTATAACTATTCCAGGTATATTCATTCTCAAAAGTCCCATTATCATACCCGGAACTATTTTGTCGCAGTTAGGAACAAGCACAACTCCGTCTAATCCATGTGCTATAACCATACTCTCAACAGAATCAGCTATTAATTCCCTTGAAGGAAGTGAATATTTCATTCCCAAATGCCCCATAGCTATTCCGTCACATACACCTATTGCAGGTATAAGTATAGGAGTTCCTCCCCCTATTAAAACACCAGCCTTAACAGCCTGAGAGAGTTTATCAAGATGTATATGTCCGGGTACAATTTCACTATATGCAGAAATAATTCCAATCAGAGGTCTTTTTAATTCTTCATCAGTATAACCCATAGAGTAGAATAATGATCTGTTCGGTGCTCTTTCATCACCCTTTAATACTCTGTCGCTTCTTAAAGAACTATTTTCTCTGAAACTCATAATTATTTCTCCATCTAATAAAATTGTTTTTAAAAAATATACGTATACATTCTATTAGTAGAATGATAAAAAATCAAGTGGTTTTTTATATTTTATTTGCAAAAAAGTAAATTACATATTTTTATAATTATTATATTTTTTATAATAGGAAATACTTGCAAAAAATGTTAGATTAATCTAAAATAATATTAATAATTTCTAACAAAAGGAGGCTATTATGCCTATAATCAAAGAAGAAACCGTAAAATTGTTAAATGACCATCTAAACGAGGAGCATTATTCAGCAAATCTTTATTTCAACATGGCTGGTTGGTGCGAGAAACAAGGATTAAAAGGATGCAGCAGCTTCCTATATAATCACTCAGCAGAAGAGCATACACATTTAGAGAAGTTTAGAGAGTATATCAACAAAGCTGGAGGGCAAGCTATAATGGGAGAGATGAAAGCCCCTGAATGTAATTTTAATTCTGTTGCAGAGTTGTTTGAAAAAGTAATTAAGCATGAAGAGTATATTACTAATTGTATTAACAAATTAGTTGGTAAGGCAATGGACGATAAAGATTATGTTACATTAAAGTTTTTGGAATGGTTTGTTGAGGAACAGCTTGAGGAAGAGGAATTATTTAATGACATTATTAAAAGAATAAAGATTTTAGGTAATTTGGAGGGCAGAAATCTGCATACTTTTGATAAGTTCGTAGGGAATTTAGATAAAGAAGAACATAATTCATAAAATATATTTATAATTTTATAAGTGTTGAGAGCGGTTGTTGTTAAAAAATAATAGCTGCTCTTTTTTTAAAATCAAAAATACATTTATTAAATAAAAATAATTATTGGTTATTGCAAAAAAAATTATTTATTATATCATAAACATATGTCAAAAGATATTGCTGTACTTTATAAAAGTAAATATGGTTCTTCCAAAACATATTCTAAATGGATTTCAGATAAATTGCATGCTGATATATTTGAAATTGGGCATGTTTCTTTAAATACTTTAAATGATTATAAGAAAATAATATTTGTAAGTGCATTATATGCTGGTAAATTATCTGCTATTAAAACTATTAGAAAGCTTTATAATAGTTTACATAATAATAAAAAAATATATTGTGTTGTTATAGGTATAGGCGACCCTAATGACAAAGATATATATAATGCTTCATTAGATAAGAATTTTAAACCTAATGAAAAAGAAAATATAAAGTTTTATTTTTTAAGAGGATGCATAGACTTTGATAAATTAAAAATTCACCACGCTTTAATGATGCATATGTTAAAAACTATAATATCAAGCAAAGCAGTAAAAACAGAAGATGAAGAGATGCTTTTAAAAAACTACGGCAAAAAAATAGACTTTCTCAATAAAACTTCAATAGAAAATATAGTATCCGATATAAAAAAAGAACAATAATTTATATAAAAAATAAACTTTTTTGCTTATGTTTTTATTCCATAATTAATTTTATTAACTATATAATCTAAAAAATACCATACTAAAAATATAATGCCATTTTTTAATTCATATTAAATTAATATTATTTTGTTTTTTATATTTAATAAATTAATCTTTTATACCAATATAAAAATTACAAGTTGTTTTACTTTGTATTTAATTAAAACCGTAAAATATAACAATAAACAATATAATAAAATCAAAATTATTCACATAAAACAACAAAATAATTATTGTTTTTAAGTAAAAATATCAAAACATCATAATATTTTACACTACATTTTATACAAATAATAAAAAAACTATGAAAAATCACTAAAAAAAGCATTCTATATACGCATTTTTATAAAAAAACGCTTGTATTTTTATAATTTTATATTATTATTTGTATATAAGCAAAATAATTAAAAACGCTTATAAAGATTCTTTTTATAAGGAGATAAAAAATGGAAAATAACAATAAATATGATATAGTAATTATAGGTTCTGGTTTAGGAGGATTAACTTCAGGTGCCTATTTAGCAAAACAAGGAAAGAAAGTATTAGTTTTAGAAAGTCATAATATAGTAGGCGGTTGTGCTACAGTATATAAAAGAAAAAATGTTAAGTTTGAAGTTGGGCTTCATGAGATGGATATGGCTAAGAAAAACAGAGATATGAAGCATGTAATATTTAAAAAGCTTGGACTTTATGACAGAATCAATTTAGTAAAACTTCCTCAAACTTGGAGAATAAAAACAGAAGATACTGATTTAGTGATACCAGAGGGTTATGAGAATGTTATAGACACTTTAGAAAAAGAGTTCCCAGAAGAAAAGCAAGGCATAAGAAAATATTTCGCCGGACTTTCAAGAATGATGTATATGATAAGAAGAGTACCTTACGATTTGAAATTTTTTGATTTCTTCTTCTACCCTATAACAACATTCCCTATGAACTTGTATCATTTATTTACGCAAAAGAAATTAGGTAATGTATTAGATTCTATAATAAAAAGTGATAAATTAAAAAGAATATTAAACATCAATATCACTTATTATCATGATAACCCATATGAGTTTAGCTGGTATTATCATGCTTGTGCTCAGGGAGCTTATTATAATTCTGCTTATTTTATTAAAGGAGGAAGTCAGAACCTATCAAATGCTTTAGCGGATATAATAAGAGAGAATGGCGGAGAGGTAAGAGTTTCTTCTGAGGTAAAAAAGATAAATGTAAAAGGCAATATTGCTGAGGGAGTAACTTATTTTGATAAGAGAGCAAAAGAGGAAGTAACAGTTTATGGCGATTATATAATAGCAAATGCTGCTCCTAAAGTGGTTTATGATGAATTACTTCCAAAAGGATATGAAGACAAAAGAATAAACAAACTTAAAAACTCTGTATCATTATACACAGTTTACATAATATTTAAGAAAAAGTTTTCAGAGCTATACCCTAATAATGCATACTCTACGTTTATAAGTACAGAGAAAACATTGAACACTACATTCAAAGAAGATGCTAAAGGACAAAAAGATATACCAGTAGCCGACAGAAACTTTGTATTTGTAGATTATTCGGCAATAGACAGCGGGCTTGTGGAAGAAGGAGATGAGCGTTCATTTGCTGTACTAACAGGTCCTTCATTCTTAGATGAGTGGAAAGATTTAAGCGATGAGGAATATAAAGCTAAAAAGAAAGAGTTAGCAGAAAAATTGATAGAGAGAGCAGAGAAGCATTACCCTGGATTTAGAGAAAATATTGAATATTATGAAGTAGCAACACCAAAAACAATAAAGAGATATATTAAAACTCCAGACGGTACTGCTTATGGTTTTGCTCAAGATGGATATTTGAAAAAAAGCCGCAGTGTGAGGGTTTCTCCTACTGTTAAAAATCTTCATTTTGCTAGTGCTTGGGGTTTCCCTGGCGGCGGATTTACTGGTGCTTTATTAAGTGGATATTTGGCAGCAAGAAACATATTGTTCCCTATAAAGGCTTATGTGGCTTTAAGATTACTCATTTGTATAGTATTCGGCACAGCACTTGGAACAATACATCATTGGCTACCTGCGATAATTAATCTTTTTAAGTAATATAAATCTCAAATAAATATCTTGTTGGTATTAAAATAATACCAGCAAGATAATAAAGAACAAACTAAAAAACAAATTTAAGGAGAGAAAAAATGAAAATAATAATAAAAGTATTAGCTTTTACTATGTTGTTTAATATAATAGCTTTGGCACAAAACTCAGATGATATAGTTGGTTTATGGTATAGTCATGCTGATGCTAAAAATAGAATTGCCGTTATAGAGATATTCAAAGAAAATAATAAATATTACGCTTATTCATTTGCTTATACTAATTCTAATGATGTTGTATATGATGTTAATAATCCAAAGAAAGAATTAAAAAATTTACCATTAAAAGGATTAGTATATTTATATGATTTAGAGTTTAAAAATGGCGAATGGAAAAATGGTAAAATATACAATCCAGAGCAAGGAAAAGTGTATAATGCTAAAATAGATTTATCTAGTAATAAACAAGAGATAAAATTAAAAGCTAGTGTAGATGGTGCGGGGCTTTTTGGAAAAACACTTACTTGGAGAAAAGTACCTGCTAATGAAGTTTCTAAATATACGCCATTAAACAAAAATGAGTTAAGAAGGTTAAACTAAGTATTACGAAAAAATATATTTTTATAGGTGATAAGGAGAGTTTTATGAAAAAATTATTAATCATTATGCTTAGTTTAATTATAAGTTTGCCGTTAATAGCACAAGACAATGCAAAGCCTCAAAGAGATTTAACAGATACTTCTGATGAGGGCTGGTATTTTTCCAATCACTTTTTAGGGAGATGGAATCACTTTGGGGCATTGTATCAAGGTCAGGTGTTTTATAAAAAAGCTTTATTTAGAGAAAGAAACAATTTCTTCTTTGCTGATTCTTACCTAATCGCCGGCATAGAACAAGAGTTCAGCAGCTTTTCAAGAACATCAGCTTATGTTGAGTTTCAGCCTCTAATAGCATTAAAGTTCTTATTTAAGTTTACATATGAGGCAGGTTTAGCAGATCCTGGAAGACCTACTTTGGTGGATAGTAATACAAAAGAGTTTAATCATGCACTTCCGCCTTTTACAGGTCTTAATCCAATGACTAAAAAACCTCAGTATGTAGGAGGAAATACAATATATTTTCAAATGGCTCCTACACTTACAATGGGTGGACCAGCAGGACCTGGTTTAATAGCTTTAATATACACACCATATATAAGCTATATAAGAGCATTTGGAGTTGATAAAGATAATTTTGTATATTTGCCTAGAGAGGCTATAGTTGTAAAGGCTGAAGATTGGTACTTTAATCATGATATAAAATTAGGCTATAGTATGAGAGAATGGGGTATGGCTTTTGCTATTAATACCACAATAGAGCATATGATTTCAAGTAAAGATTTGTTTAGAGTTGGCCTCTTTGCCGCTTACAGCTATAAGAAGCCTATAGAAAAAGTTCCAAGTCTTACCCCTTTTGTTAATGTAAAATTAGGTACTTGGCTTGTAGAAAAACATATACAATATAAGTTTGCCATTCAAATGGATATAGGGCTTGAATGGAAGTTCTTATAATAATAATTTAGACAACACGAAGAATATATAAAAATACTTTTTGGGCTTGTAAAAAATATATTTTTACAGGCCTATCTTAATTTTATTATAATATCTACTCTTCTATTTTTTTGTCTTCCATTTGGATTATCATTTGAAGCTATGGGCTCTTTATCTCCGAAACCTCTATAAGATAATTTATCATGGTCAAGTTTTGGCAAAATATAATCTGCTACAGTTTTTGCTCTTTTTTCTGATAGGGCTTGATTGTAATTTGCTTCTCCTGTATTGTCAGTATGTCCTTCAACTATGATTTCTCTGTCTGGATAGGTTTCTTTAATTGCATTTATAATACTGTCAACAGTGCTTTTAGCATCTTCTCTAAGCGTGTAAGAATCTGTATCAAATAAAATCTCTCCAAGCCTAATTACTAATCCTTCAAGAACAGTATCAACTACAACATCATCATTAAGATTATCTTCTAATTTTTTTCTATTTAGTTCATTTTCTTCTTCTGTAATTGTGCTGTAAATTTTATAAGTGCTTATAATATTCATCTTGTACTGCAAGCTAAGATAAGATAAATTTTTACCATATCCAAATAATATCTGATATCTCTCACTTTGTGATACAGGTATATTTTTATTCATATCCCATAAAAAACTTCCATAATTAAAACCATATATTCTCTCAGGATATCCATTTCTGGAAAGCCCAGCCTGAAGTAAATCTTTATCAGTCATAATATGATATTGTATAACAGCAAGAGGCTCATTATTTTCATTTGTTTCAACATTGGCAAATAAATAATCAGCAGACAATGCCATATTAAGATTAGGAGCATTATTAACTTTTATTATCTCCATAGATTCACTATTCCAAGAATATGTAAGAGGTATTTCTTTATTTGGAAAAGTAGGAATATGCCTTACATTCGGCATAAAATAATTATAAGGCACTTCAAATTTACCATTAGTGTGTATTATAAAATCGCTTGAATATTCTTCTTCTAAATGAAAAACACTATTTCCGTCATAGAGTCTAAAAATTTTGAATATACCGCTTACTCTATATCCGCCTTTAGGAGCTATTGCTATAACTGTTAAATCTACAATGTTTCTTTCTTTATAAGTTTTTTTTAGTAAACCATTCTCATAATATTCTACGTCAGCAGTTTTTACAGATTCTATCCTCTCTCCCACTTTGAGATTCCAAAAGAATTTATGCGATATTGTTTGAGTATAAGAAATATTAAAAATAAATATTGTTAAAATTAATATAAATTTTATCTTACTCATATTAACCTTTATTTTTCATTCTCTTCTTCTCTTCTTTCATTTTTTGTTTTTTAGCTCTTTGCTCTAATTTTAACTTTAATTTATCCAAAGCCTTAGATTCTTTCTTAATATCTTCTTCAGTTTTTTCAGTCTTAAATGAAATAACAGATTTATATAATTGCAAGAATATATATTGCAATTCTTTAATTCTCTTATCCATAGTCTCCATACTTGCACTGCTCGCATTAGACAACTCACTTACATTTTCTATAGAATTAACAAGTCTTTTAATATCATTTTCAGTAGCATTAACAACATTAACTACATCTTCAGCTAATTTATCAACGCTTGTTATGTTCTGTCCAACAGTAGAACTCATCTGCATCTGTTTTATAGATAATTCCTGAATATACTCAGTAATGCTATTTAAGTTTGAAATATTGGATAATATATCCCTTCTTCCAATATCAAGTTCATCATTAGCATTAGATATATTAGCAATTAAGTCAGCAATAGTATTAGAACCCTCAAGTATTTTCTCCATAGATTCAGAACTCTTAAATGCTAAAGATACAGTATGGTCAATAGCTTGTGTAGTCTCTTCAATAATGTCATCAATTATTTTAGAGTTTTCATCGGTATCTTCAGCCAATTTTCTAATTTTATCAGCAACAACTGTAAAACCTCTACCATGTTCACCAGCATGAGCAGCCTCGATAGCAGCGTTCATTGCAAGTAGGTTAGTTTGTTCTGCTATGTTATGAATAACCTGTGTGATGTTTGTAATCTGTTTTGAATATTCTTTAATACTTTGGATAGACTCTGTAACAGATTCACCTATATTACTTCCATCTTGTGCTTCTGTGTATAATACTTTAGCATAGTTGTTAGCTTTATTTGCTCCTTGGCTCACTGTAACAATGTTTGCTATCATTTGCTGAACTGATGTACTTGTTTTTGATATTGCTTCAGATTGTGATTTTATTTTTTCTGTTATGTCATTAATATTGTCTAATAATAATTGTATAGTTTCATTAACAGAATTAAACTTAGTTCTTTGCATGAAACTCACTCTTGCCGCATTAGAAGAAGATTCTGATATTTTTGAGGAGTTTTCAAATTCTCTTTCGAACTCTTTGTATATAGTATTAAAATCACTAATACTCATACTAATAGAAGCTCTCATGTTTTGTATGTTTCCAGTCATAGTATAAGCATTGTTTTTAATAGTTACAATGATGTTTTGCATTTTATCCAAGAACTTATTGAACGAATATACCAATTCTCCTGTTTCATTATTGTTAACTATAGGAAGTCTTATTGTTAAATCACCTGAACCTTCACTGAGTGATTCAGATACGTTTTTAGCGGCAACTAAAGTTCTTCTTAAATTATATATTAATAATATTATAGATATTGAGAATATTAATAGTCCTGCATATATGAATAAGTTTGCTATAGATAATACTTCCCTAAAAGCAATATCTGTTTGATATGCAGGCTTATAACTCCAACTATTTATTACATATATATCATTAAATATTTGATATTTTACAAATAATAAATTCAATGCTTCATCATAAAATATTTTAGCATCTGTAATACTGTTTATTTTACTGTTATTTTGCTCATCTCTAATTTTAAGCGAACTAGTAACGTTTCCTAATATATTTTGCATATTTTGAAGTTCATTAGGATTATTAAAAGCATTAATATTATATTCTCTATCTGTAATAAATATATTTAAATTATCTTTATAAATATTATTATTTAATAAGTCTTCATATATTGAAGTTTTTAATTCTAATAAAATAAAACCTATATTATTATTATTATAAATAATAGGATTATAAACAAAAAAAGTATCATTATATTTTATAATATTAACATAATAATTAGTTTCACTAGTTAATAGATTTAATTTATTTCTCTGTATATTAGGCGTATAATTAGTATATACTCTAGTAACACTATTATCTTTATAACCGAAATCCACATATAAGTTTCTTGCAGTAGTATCATCTATATTCATACCAATATTATCTAAATTAGAGAAATATATAGCAAAAGAAATAATATCAGGATCATTTATATATTGTTTTTTTATATAATTATTGATGATATTAATATTTTCATTAAAGTTATTATTATTTCTTGGATAATTATTTATATAATATGAGAGAGCAGTAGCAGCATTAATATATTTATCTATTCTTCTCGAGAACTCATTTACAAAATCATTAGCATATTCTCTTTTCAATGAAGCATTAGAAACACTGTAATGATAAGACTCAGCCCTATAATGCATACCATTAACTAATGTGATTATAAATATAACTACAGATATCAATATAGGACCTAAACTATATCCCATAGGCAAATAATATTCTTTAGAGCCAGTTTTTCTATATAAAGGTCCAACTAAGAAGTTAAAAGAAATAGAAGCAAGCCCCATAGAGAAAGTTATAAGGAATATTACCATTATGAGTCTTATATTAAGTATCTCAAATAATGTTATACTTCCTTCTATTAAGTAAATTGTATATGATACTATAGCAACTAATACAACAGCAAAGCCCGTCTTTATGACATACAGCCTTCCAAGCATAACAGCACTTTTTCTCTCTGCCTTTATACAATCAAGAAATAAACTTATAGAAGTTGCTAATGCTATTAATACAATAAATAAATATATGTATCCTCTTAAAGAACTTCCCAACTGATATATAGTTCTTAATAGTATAGAGTATAATTCAACTGATATAACAGCAACTATTAAGAAATGTATTGGTATATAGAACTTTAATTTATTTTTTCTAGAAATTTCTTTTTTGTTTAATAGCATACAATCAACCTAAAGTATTATTATTGTTTTAATTATCGGTAAGGCTGTATTAATATTTAAGCATTTATAGTTTTGGCTTTAGCAATAGCTTCTTCTATAGACCCAACTAATCTAAAAGCTTGATCTGGCAAGTCATCATAATCGCCATTACAAATTCCTTTAAAACTTCTAATAGTATCTTCTAATTTAACATATCTTCCTTGAAGACCTGTAAATTGTTCTGCCACAAAGAAAGGCTGACTTAAAAACTGTTCTATTTTTCTAGCACGTGATACAATTAATTTATCATCTTCAGAAAGCTCATCAGCACCCAATATCGCAATAATATCTTGTAAATCTTTATATCTTTGAAGTATATGCTGAACTTTTCTAGCTACTTCATAATGTTCTTTACCTAATACTATAGGGTCTAATATTCTGCTTGTTGAAGCAAGAGGGTCTACTGCCGGATAAATACCTTTTTCACTTACTTCTCTTGATAATACAGTTGTAGCATCGAGGTGAGTGAAAGCTGTAGCAGGTGCAGGGTCTGTTAAGTCATCTGCAGGTACATACACCGCCTGTATTGAAGTAATAGAACCATGCTTAGTAGAAGTTATTCTCTCTTGTAAAGCTCCCATTTCTGTGGCAAGTGTAGGCTGATAACCTACTGCTGAAGGCATACGGCCAAGCAATGCAGAAACTTCACTTCCAGCCTGAGTAAATCTAAATATATTATCTATAAATAAAAGCACATCTAAATTAGCAGAATCCCTAAAATATTCAGCCATAGTAAGAGCAGTTAATGCTACTCTAAGTCTTGCACCGGGAGGCTCATTCATCTGACCATAAACAAGACAAGTTTTATTAATAACTCCAGACTCTTTCATCTCAGACCATAAGTCATTACCTTCTCTTGTTCTCTCACCTACACCAGCAAATACAGAATAACCTCCATGCTCGCTTGCAATATTGTGTATTAATTCCATTATAAGAACTGTCTTACCAACTCCAGCTCCACCAAAAAGACCTGTTTTACCGCCTTTAATATATGGAGCAAGCAAATCTATTACCTTAATACCTGTTTCAAAAATTTCAAGCTTAGGCTCCAAATTTTCAAACTTAGGCGGAGCAGCATGTATAGACCTATGCTCCTTTGCTGTTATAGGCTCTCCTTTGTCTACTGTTTGACCTAATACATTAAATATTCTGCCTATAGTTTCATTACCTACAGGAACCATTATATGATTGCCTGTATCTATTATATCATCTCCTCTTGATATACCATCAGTAGATTCTAAAGCTATAGCCCTTACTCTTCCGCTTCCTAAATGTTGCTGAACTTCACAGACTATATGTCTTTTTATTCCTTCTACTTCTTTATCTATATAAAGAGCATTTAATATAGCAGGAAGATGTCCTTCTTCAAATTCGGCATCTAATGTTGAGCCTACTACTTGAATTACTTTACCTTTTTTACCTTCTATCATAAATTTTTCCTTATAAAAATATTAAAAAATATTGTTGTATATTTTATATCTATTGAAAACTTATTCAAGTACTTTTATCATTTCTTTATGAATTTTTTTATTACTTGCAATATATTGTTTTTTAGAAAAAATATTATATTCTTTCATATTAATATTAGTTACCATACCGCCAGCCTGCTTCAAAATTACAGTACCCGCACATATATCCCAAGGCGATAATCCGTATTCAAAAAAGCCGTCAGCAATACCCTCTGCTACCATACATATATCTAATGCCGCAGAACCATCTCTTCTAACCGCTAAACTCCTCTTAACCATATTAGCAAAATCTATCATTCTATTATTTAAAAAATCATCATCAGTGCTGGTATTATAATAAAAACCAGTTATTATTAAAGAATCTATTAATTTGCTGTTGCTGCTCACATTGATTACTTTTTTATTTTTATATGCTTTTGATTTTATATGTGCCTTATATACTGTATCTGTTATAGGGTTATAAACAACTCCTAATACAGGAATATCTTTATATGCCAAACCAATAGATACACAGTAAAATGGATAGCCATGTATAAAGTTTGTAGTGCCGTCTATAGGGTCTACTATCCAATTAAAATCTTTATCATCATCTGTTTGTCCAGATTCTTCGCCGTAAAAGCCAAATTTTGGATATTTTTTAGCTAAATACTCTCTTATAGTTTTTTCATTCTTTATATCTATTTCTGTAAATAAATCTGTTTTCCCCTTATGAGATACTTTCTTTGGAGAAGAAAAAAACTTAAGAGAATATTTGCCCGCCTTAACTGCAATATATTCAGCATCTTTTATACATTTATTCAAACTAGATTTTGGTATTTTGTTTATTTTTGCTTCTATTTCTTTTTTCTCTCTTATTTCTTCTTTTTTTTCATCACTTAATTTTTTAAATATAGGCATAATTAGATACTCCTTAAAAAATTATATTATCTATTAGTCCTAGTCTCTCTAAATAATAATGCAGAAGGATTATCCTTTAATTTCTCACTAAATATTCTCATATTATCAATAATAGCAGCTACATTTGTCTGCATATTTGTATCTTTCATAATGATTCCTGCTGTGCCTTTACCATTTTCTACATCATTAATTATGCTGGATAAATCTCTTGTTATAGAGTTAATATGTACTAAACTTTCATTAAAATTCGAAATTACATCTGTAATAGTTTTCTCATTAGTACCTATAATCTCAGTTATACTAATAATAGTCTTTGACAAATTAGTTAATATTCCAGAAAATTGCTCAAAGTTTAAATCTTTACCAATATCTCCTATAGAACCCAATGTACTTTCCAAACTAAAAGGCTCTACACCTTGTACAACAGTTTCTGGCTCTATAGATTTAAGCCCGGAAGTTGTAATTGTCGGCGGAGTAGCCATGATGTATTTTTCACCAAGACCTAAACCTACTGTTTGTATAGTAAATCTTGTTCCCTCTGGTAATATCACTTTTCTATCTGTAATAAATAAAGTTACTCTTATAGTTCCATCTGGATTAATACTAATATCTTCTATAAAACCAATATTAATACCGCCGCCTCTATATGATACTTTACCATTTACAAGCAAATCGCCAATAAATACATAGTCTACGTATATTCTATATCCATTTCCCTTTAATTTAAACTTACCAAATACAGTAATAGCTCCAATTAGCAACACTAAAGTAACTATAAAAAATATTCCTAATTTTACTTTGTTTTTCATAAAACTTCCTTATAACTTAATCTTTTGGTCTGATACTTTCTATATCTTCACCTTTTTTTGCTATACTGCTCATAAAAAAGAATTTCAAATGAGGGTTTTCTATTTCTTTTAAATGATCAGGATCCCCCCCTTCTATAATCTGACCTTTATGCAGCATAACAACTCTATCAGCCATTCTAAACACACTAGTCATATCATGCGTAATAACTATACTTGTAACATTAAGTATATTTTGCATTTTTACTATTAAATCATCTATTACCCTAGACATAACAGGGTCTAGTCCTGTAGTAGGCTCATCATACAATAATATTTCAGGGTCCATTGCAATAGCTCTCGCTAATCCCACACGTTTTTTCATTCCGCCTGATAATTCTGAAGGCATTTTTTTTTCTATATTAGGCATGCCAACCATATCTAATACTTCAGCTACTTTTATCTTTATTCTGCTTTCAGGCATGTCTTTTTTTATTCTTCTAAGTCCAAAACTTACATTCTCATAAACATTTAAAGAGTCAAATAAAGCAGCACCCTGAAAAACCATAGCAAACTTTTTTCTAACCTCAGTAAGCTCATTATCTGATATCTGATTTATGTCATTCCCATCTATTATAATACTTCCAGAATCAGGCTGTAATAGTCCTATTAAGTGCTTTATAAGAACGCTTTTACCGCAGCCGGAATTACCTATAACCGCCAATGTTTCGCCCCTATTAACTATGAGATTAACACCATTTAAAACTTTCTGACTGCCAAAGCTCTTATGTACATCTTTTAATTCTATTATATTCATAAAACTACAATTTTCCTTAAACCGTCACTCTTAATAATTTTATACCTTTTTCAGTATTAATGCTATATTCTCCAAGATATGCAGGCAAAAGAACAGTCTTTCCAGCTTCTAATTCAACAGTGTTTTCGTCGCTTGCTATCGTTCCGCTTCCTTCCATTACCAATATTATTTCAAATGTTTTATTATTTGTTTTAGAAGTATATTTATCTTTTATAACATATTCTTCTGTTGTAAAATATTCATTTGAAAATATATTATTGATTTCTATATTATCTTTCTTTATTATACTTTCTTTTTTTGATTTTAATTGAAAAGCATCTATATCTTTAATAACATTAAAAGAGTCTTCTATATGAAGTTCTCTTGAGTTGCCATTTTTATCTACCCTATTCCAATCATAAAGTCTATATGTAACATCACTCGGAGTTTGTATTTCTGCTATTAAACTATTACCCATTATAGCATGTATACAGCCATTAGGTATATAAAAGGCATCTCCTTTTTTTACATCAAAATAATTAAACATATCCTCTATGTTCTTTTTATTTTCTATAGCCTCTTTCAATTTATTTTTATCAACACCTTCTTTTAACCCCACTAAAAGCTTAGCATTCTCATCTGCTTCCATGATATACCACATTTCATTTTTGCCATGCTTATCATGTTTTTTGTTAGCATATTCTTCATCTGGGTGAACTTGTATTGATAATTTATCTCTTGCATCTATAAATTTTATTAGTAGAGGAAAATATTCTTGATTTTTACAATTATTTCCTAAAAGTTTTTCTCCAAGCTCCTCTATGATAAATGATATAGTTTTATCTTTAAACTCACCGTTTGCGATGATATTTTTATCATTTTTTAAATCGCATATCTCCCAGCTCTCACCGATATTTTTATCTTTATCAAAAGGTTTAGAATAAGACTTAACCAGTGTATTGCCGCCCCAAATGGACTCTTTACCTATTTCTTTAAATTCAAATATATACATAGTTACATTATATAAAATAAAAAAAATAATTCAATACAATAAAATTTAATTATTTAAATACCGCACGCTAAACTAAACAATAAATTATGAATATCTTTTTATACACACTTTTATTTATAAACAGTGATTGTTTAACCGTGCGTTGAATAAAATTTCAAATTTAATAAAAGCTTGGGTGGGAGTGCTTTTTTTATTAATCTACAAATGATAATTAAAATTAGAAATTTAAAATAAAACAATGAAAAATAAAGGGTGGGGTATGTTATAAAAATTTTAAAGGAGTATTAACTTAAAAAAATTATAACTTTATAATAATAAAGTAAAATATTTATTGAAAAATTCTTTTAGTGGATTCAAAAAATCATTATAAATATCCCAAATTTCTTTATTTGTATAATCCCTTTCTTCTTCTTTTATTCTATTTTTATCATATCCCTTTATACTATCTAAATATGCATATATTTTTGATTTATCTATAGGAACATTAATATTTTCTAATAACTTTATGCATTCTATATAATTATCAAAACAATTAATTATCTCTTTTCTAACTGCAATGTTTATAAGCAAATCTTCTAAACTTCCACTATCTTTATTATTTGGAAATAAAAAGATATCTTTATCATCTAAATGATAATTTTTTAAATTAGTTTTAATATTATCAATGGACTTATTTATATCATTATCTGCATCAAATATTACTATTAATTTATAATTATCATCTATATATTTTTTTATATTTATAATTTTAGTTTCATTAAAACTATTACCATTATTTATTTCTATTTTAATGTTTTCATTAATGTTTTTATAATTATATTCTATATAATCTTCTATAAACTTTTTATCAGCTTTTCCTTCAACTAATATTAAATATTTTTGATTCATAATTAGTACCTTATATCAGAATCATTTTCAAGTAATTCTTTTACACTATCTATATCATAATTATAAGATTGAAAACCTTTATTCTCTGTATTTACTATATTTATAACATTTACAGTATCTTTCATATCTCCAAATTCGTCATTAACTATTTCAGATAAAAATTTTAATACTTCGTAGCTATGAGTTGTAAAGAACATTTGAATATCATTGTTTTTACTTAGATTTAATATGCTTCTTAATAAATGTTTTATAGTTTTATGATGAAGTCCATTTTCTATTTCATCAACTAAAATAGTATCATATTTATTAGCAACTATAGGCAGAATTATAGATAAATATTTTTTTAATCCATCACCCATTATATTTGATAATACTAATTCATCTATACCTTCAATATTAAAATATATGTCATTTTTAAGTATATTAATTGCTTTTATATTTTTATTAAAAAAAGAAATCATTTCTATTAATTGCTTTTCATTTTTATTTTTTAAAATTTCTATTAAATAATTTGTTAAATTATTATATTCTACCGCAGAAGACAAATACACACCTTTTATATTATGATTATATTTTAATAGTTCTCTTTCTATTGAATTTATATTTTCTAAAGAATATTTATAATTTTTTTTATCTTCTGTAGTAGAAAAAGTATATTCCAGTGATACTATTCCATTTAAAAATAAATTATCTTTTTTAATTATAGGCGATATAATCAAATTATAGTTTTTATTTGTGTCTAATGTATAGTTTAAATTTATATTATTTTTACAATCAAAGTTATGAAATAAGTTTTTTAATTCTTCTGGGTCTTCTTTTATTCTTCTTATTGCATTTATATAATAAGCTGTATTTAAATCAAGAATAGATATCATTAAATTTATGGCTTCAAGTACAGTTGTCTTTCCACAATTATTTTTACCAACTAAAAAATTGATTTTTTTTATATTATCTATTTTTAAATTATCAAAACCTCTAAAATTTTCTATACATAGGTCTTTAATCATAATAAAAATCCATAAACTTTAAATTAATTCTATATAAATCTCGGAGTTTTTAAGAGAAAAATACAGCTCCATTTAATAACTATAAAATTGCAGATTTATAAGTTTAATTTAACCATAACATATTAATAGTAACCTGTAATTATGCCTTAATTAAAACTTTGCCGTCTTTCGCATATAACTTATTAGTAAATACATCATTAATATTTTCCAAATCAACAATATCAGTTATAATTTCTGATACATCTATAATACCTCTTGCCAATAAATCGGCAGCCCTCTCAAAAGCATAAGGATTAACAAAAGAAGTTTTTATTGTAAGCTCTTTTTGAAACATCTCAAAAGGTTTTATTTTTACTTCATCATCAGGAGCAGTAAGCCCAAATAACATTATCTCAGCACCCTTACCTGCATATTTAATAGAATACTCAGCAGTCTGCACCTTGCCGGCACAATCTATAACCTTGTCAATATTAAATATATTATTATTTTTTAATATCTCTTCAGTATTATCATTGACAGGGTCTATTACAATGTTGGCACCATATTTTTTTGCTCTTTCTCTTCTTTTTTCAAACGGTTCTACAGCAATTATATTAACCGCCCCTTTATATTTTAAAAGCTGAACCATCATAAGACCAATATTTCCAGCACCAACAACCATCACAGTATCACCTTGCTGAATATTCATTAAATCTATACCATGTAAACAGCATGAAATAGGCTCAACCATAGCAGCACTTTCATAAGAAACATTATCAGCTATTTTGAATACTAAATTCTCTTTAACTGTAACATATTCAGCAAATCCTCCGTCTAATGATACCCCAACAGCTGTCATATTATTGCATAAATGCTTTTTTGCATTGTTGCAATAATAGCAATTATTGCAATAGTCGTTTGGGTCAACAGCAACCTTATCTCCAACTTTAACTTTAGTAACATTCTTCCCAACCTTCTCTACACAGCCAGAAAGCTCATGCCCCAATATCCTAGGAGGCTTAACATCAGTACAGCCTTTCTCTCCTTCATATATATGTACATCAGTTCCGCAAACCCCAGAGTATTTAACTTTTATTAAAACTTCATTGTCTTTAGGCTCTTTTATATTTACGTCTTCTACAACGATTTTTTGTTTTTCATAAAATACAGCAGCTTTCATTTTAAATCTCCTATAAAAAAATAATTAAAATAATTTAATTGTATATATAGTAATTATATTAAAATTATTGTCAAGAAAATAAAAGCATAAATGTTTTTTAATATAATTAGAAAAAAGAATAAAAAATTGACAAACTTTAAAATTTTTACTATATGTAATTTTAAACAGTTGATTTTTAGAGTTAAAAGGTATATAAATATAATATAAATATATTTTAAAAGAGATTATTATTTATGAATGTATTTATGATTTCAAGTGAAGCCTATCCATTTTCAAAAACTGGAGGCTTGGGAGATATTGCCGGAAATCTTCCGCATGCTTTAAAACAAGTAAATGTTAATAGTTCTTTAATCATACCGCTTTATAAAGACAATTATAAATTAATCAATAATAATTTATACACCACATTCAATATAAAACTTGGCTCAGAAACAATAAAAACAGAAATCATTAAACATAAATATAATAATATAGATGTTTATTTTGTAAAGAATGATTTTTTATTTAAAAGAGACGGCATATATTCAGAAAACTCTAAAGATTATGAAGACAATGCAAAAAGATTTATAGCTTTTACTAAGAGTGCTATAGAATTATTAATTTATTTACACAAAAAAGAAAATATTAAATTAGACATAGTTCATTTACATGATTGGCAAAGTGCATTGGCGGCCATTTATATAAAAGAAATATACAACACTGAAGAAGCTTTTAAAAACACCAAAGTAGTATTTACTATTCATAACTTAGCCTATCAGGGTAATTTTAATACAGATATATATTCACTTCTAAATATCTCTTGGAAATACTTCATACCAAGCAGAATAGAGTTTTATGGATATGTGAGCTTTATAAAGGCAGGCATTATACTTTCGGACATAGTAACAACAGTAAGCCCAAATTATGCCAAAGAGATACAAACAGAAGAGTTTGGATGCGGATTAAATAATTTACTTTTAAACAAAAATGAACAAGGTAAATTATTCGGCGTGTTAAACGGTATGCATGACACTCAATGGAATCCAAAAACAGATAAATATATAAAACATAATTATGATATAAATACAAAAGAAAAAAAGAAATTAATAAGAAATGCTTTATATAAAGAATTAAAAATAAAAGAAAAAAATTATCCATTAGTTACAATGATATCAAGATTTGACCCTCAAAAGGGGCTTGATTTAATATATTCATCTTTCTTTGAACTTTCTACCTATGATGCTAATTTTATATTTTTGTTTAGCAGTAATAATTATTTTAAAGATTTTGAAAATGATTTTGTAGCGAGAGTTAAGAGAGCAAAAAATATAAGAGTATTATTTTTATTTGATGAAGCATTAGCACATAAGCTAACAGCAGCAAGCGACATATATTTAATGCCAAGCAGATTTGAGCCCTGCGGTCTTAATCAAATATACAGCATGAAATATGGAAGCCTTCCAATAGTGCATTCTGTAGGAGGTCTTAAAGATACAGTTATAAATTACAACGGAGCTAAAACAATAAAAAAAGCAACAGGTTTTTCATTTAATGAATATTCTCAAAAGTCATTTGTTGAGGCTATGGACTTAGCTTTTGATTTATATTATAATAATAAAAATCATTTCGATAATCTTGTAGATAATGCTATGAAAAAAGATTATTCGCTTTTAAAAACTGCTTTAGAATATAAAAAACTTTATAATAAAGTTTTAAAAAATAAATAAAAAAATCATTTAGGAGGGGTTTATGCCAAAAGATCCAAGCTTTGATATAGTTTCAGTAGTAGATATGCAGGTTATGGACGATTGTGTTAATGTTGCTGTAAAAGAAATAAGCAATAGATTCGATTTTAAAGGGCAAAATATCACAATAGAATTAAACAAAGGTGAAAAAACTGTAACCATAACAGCACCTGCAGAGTTTGTACTTAATCAAGTAAAAGATATTTTATTTCAGAAGTTTATTAAAAGAGGCTTAAATCAAAAAAGTTTAAGAGAAAAGAAAAAAGAGAAAGCAAGCGGCGATGCTGTAAGAGAGATAAATGAAATAGTTAATGGTATAGATAAAGATTTAGCTAAAGAAATAGTAAAAGATATAAAAGACATGAAATTAAAAGTTCAAGCAAGCATACAAGATGAGCAAGTAAGAGTATCCGGTGCTAAAAAAGATGATTTACAAGCTGTAATTACTATGCTAAAAGGAAAAGATTATCCTATACCTTTGCAATTTGTAAACTTTAGATAATAATAATTTCATAATCGTTAAAACAAAAAAGGCTTTATTATTTAATAATAATAATAGAGCCTTTTTTATTTAAGCAAGCTAAAATATTATAGCATGCTATCAACCATAGCTTTAATGTTTTCAATAGTAGCTTCTTCTTTAGTTACTTCTTTTACTTTAGCACCGTCTTTATAGATGGCAATAGTAGGAAGACCTAAAATCTTTTCACGAATAGCTAATCTTCTTGCTTTAGAAGTATTAAAAGAATAGAAAGGTACTTTACCTTCATATTGTTTAGCTAATTCATGAACATGAGGCATTAATGCTTTACAAGGTTCACAAGTATCGCCGAAATAATCAACTAGGCATAATTCTTTTGAATTAATAACCTTCTCATCAAAAGTATCTTTATCTAATTCTACCATAATAAAACTCCTATTATTAATATATTTTTATACGATTAATTATACAAAAAATATAGCCATAGTCAAGAGAAGATACAATTTATTATTAATATATAATAAGATAAATAGCTATTTTTTAATTATTGTTTAATTGTTTTTTTATTTATTTAAAAATTACATATTATTTATATATTAATTTGATATATACTAAAAAGTTAAAGATATATTATAAAAACTAAAAATATTATTACAGAATACTAACTTAATATAATAATTATTTATTTACAGGTATTCTTAAAAAGATTTCCGAGCCTATAGAAAGCACATTGCTGTCAAGTTTATTCCAAGCCTTAATCTCAGCAACATCAACTTTAAACTTCCTTGCTATAATCCAAAGAGTATCTCCTGCTCTTATATGATACATTATGTCTTTATATTCATAATCAGGAGGAGGCAAAGATTCAAAATATACAAACTTACCTTCTCTTATTCTCTCTTGCTCTTCCTCATATTGAGCCAAATCCACCTGCTTAGCATTGTCTAGTCCCTGAATAGGAATCATTACCTGTTGACCTATATTTAAATTTCTTGATTTTAATTTGTTTATCTCAACAATAGCCTGCATAGGCACATTATAAAATCTAGATAAATGCGAAAGTGTTTCATTCATTTTTACTTCATGTCTTCTAAATGTCACTCTCTCTGAAGCGGGAATCTTACCGAAAGTATCATAAAATAATTGCTCTTTTCCTTCAGGTATTCTTAAAGGATAACGCACCATACCAGGAGGAGTTACACCTCTTGACAAATGCGGATTAAGTGCCTTTAAATCTTCTGTTTCAGCATCTATCATATCTGCTATTATAGATAAATCAGCTGCATCATCAACATAAACCAAATCACCCTCTGGAAAAACTACTTTTGGCTTGTTAATCTTAAATCCAAACTTCTCTGGGTTTTTCGCTATAATAACAGAGGCTACATATTTAGGTATATACTCTTCAGTTTCTTTAGGAAGCACTTTAGCCTTAAGCAAATCATAAAAATTATTGCTTTTAACTTGCTTAATAGCCCTAGATATTCTTCCCCCTCCTGCATTATATGCTATTAACGCAATAACCCAAGATTTAAAATTTTCATCAAGCCTCATCAAATGCTCAGCAGCCGCCTTTGTAGAACGTTCTGGGTCAAACCTGTCATCAGACCAATAATTAACTTTTAAATTATATATAGCACCAGTCATAGGCATAAACTGCCAAAGCCCTGCAGCACCGGCATGCGAAACAGCCTGAGGATAAAAACTGCTCTCTATTATAGGTAAATAAGCTAAATCTTCAGGAACTCCTTTTTCAGCAAATACTTGTTTTATGTAAGGCAAATATATCTGTGCCCTGTCAATAATCTTTTGCATATGAGGACGCCAGCTTCCCTGATACTTGTCTAAATAGTAAGAAACTCTCTCTGTACGAAAATCATCAACATTAAATCCCCTAAGCTCTACTACTTTAATATCGCTTCCAAGTGCTTCACCATAAACCGTAAGCTCATAAAGATTAACGCCGTCTAAACCCTTTCGTAAATATAAATCAAAAGTATCGCAGGAGTTAACAAAAAAAATTAAAACTATCAAAAATATAGCTAATATGCTTTTTCTTTTTAAGACTTTTATTTTCATGATTATTAATGAATATATTTAACATTTTTTTTTAATATTTGCAAGTATGTAATTATCTTTTAAACTTTATACTAAAGCAATCGTAATAGTTGACAATTTTTACAATTAAAAATATTATATAGCCTATAACTTACACAGGTATGGAGATAAAATAAAACTATGGCTAAAATTGTAAAATGTAAATACTGTAAAACTGTTAATGATAAATATGCCAAACAATGTAAATCTTGCGGAAAAGTGTTGTATCCAGAAATATCCTTTAAAAAAGCAACTATTATAACTGTAATATTAGATGCTATATTTGCTTTTATATATATTTTTGGAATATTTTTATTTATATATAATGCTAATAATAATGAAACACCAAAATATATAAGTTTACTTCCTGCACCAAATAGTATTTCATTCTTTGTTATTATATTAATAATGTTATGTTTTGCTATTATAAAGATACTATATATATTAAATGTGTTTATTTTGAAAAAAGATATTATTTATACTATAAGAAGAGTTAGTTTATTTTTTGAAGCTATAATAATGTTTCCTTTACAGACAATATTAGGTTTATATTTTTATGATATAGCAACCAGCGAAGATAAAGCAAAAAACAATAATTAATTTAATAATATTATTATGATGTAATAAGATATAGGTGCAGTTAATATCACGCTGTCAAATATATCAAATACCCCACCATGACCTGGGAACATCTTGCTTGAATCTTTTGTGTCATACATTCTTTTAATTAGGCTCTCTCCCATATCCCCAAGAAAACCTGTTAATGTAAATATTATAGTAAGCCATATTATCTGTGATAGAGAAAATGTAGGTATATCCTTACCAAGCACCAAACTTAAATAGCCATTTGAATATAAATAATAATAAAGTATAGAAATAGGTATTGTGAACAAAAACATACCCACTAAACCTTCATAACTTTTGTTTGGAGAGGCACTATTTGAAAGTTTATGTTTTCCAAATTTCCTTCCAACCACATATCCACCTGTATCGCTAAGCCAAGCACATAGTAATATAAAAACAATATAATATTTTCCGCTAGGCATAAAACGCATTAAAGATATATGCCATACCCCAAGCCCAACATATATAAAACAAAATACAGCAGTAAGTATTGCCCTGCCCCTCTCTTCAAAAGTAGATACATTAACCTTAAACATATTTATGATAAAAAGAGCAGCTATTAAAGCAAATACCATAACAAGCGATAGATTCATAGAAATATTATTTATCTGAGTAAACTTATAAAGACGGGAAAAATCACCATGAAGTATATTATTTCCGCATATAGTAATAATATAGCCTAAAACCATTGCAGCTATAGTAGTAACAACAGTTCTAAAATTCTTCTGCCTATAAACTTTTGCCATATTAAATATTTCTAATGTGCTTATTATAGAGATAGCTAATATTAAAGCATGAAAGAGAAAAATAACTCTATTGTAAAGCAAAATAATAGTAAATAACGGTAAAGTTAATGCTACAGATATAAGCCTTCCCTTCATATTTTATAAGCCTCCATACCTTCTGTTTCTGTTTGAATATTCTTCTATAGCTTCTTTAAAATTCTCTTTAGAAAAATCCGGCCACAGTATATCAGTAAAATATAATTCAGTGTATGATGCCTGATACATTAAAAAGTTACTTAATCTATGCTCTCCGGAAGTTCTTATTAAAAAATCTGGGTCTGGTATGTCTTTTGTATATAAATAATTTCCTATAGAATTCTCATCAATATCTTCTATATTAATTTTATTTGTTAATACATCAAAATACATATTTTTTACAGCAGTTTTAAGTTCATCTCTAAAACCATAATTTAATGCTAATACCACTGTAAGCATTGGATTTTTACATTTCTCAAGAGTTTCTTTTTCTGTTTCCTCTATAGTTTTTATAGTGTCTTTTGGAAACTTGGAAATATCACCTATATGTTTTACCAAAATATTATTTGAAACAAGTCTTTTAATTTCTTTTTTATAGAATTCTTTTAGAAGTTTAAATAATGCTTTTTTTTCTTCTTCAGGTCTTTTCCAATTCTCTGTAGAAAAAGCATATAGTGTTAAATATTTAATATTAAGTTCACAACATGCTTCAACTATATTAATAACATTTTCGCTTCCAGCCCTATGTCCAAAACTTCTGGATTTGTTGCGGGCTTTAGCCCATCTGCCGTTACCGTCCATAATTATAGCAACATGTGAAGGAACTTTATTATCCTTTTCTGTCATCATAATTATATTTTATCTAATTCTTTTTCCTTTGAAGTAATTAATTCATCAACTTTTTTGATATAACTATCAGTATCATTTTGTATTTTTTTCTCAAGATTTTTAGACTCATCTTCAGTAATAGCTTTCTCTTTTAATTCTTTTTTTATAATATCATTCTCATCTCTTCTTATATTACGTATAGCGATTTTAGCCTCTTCGCCTCTATGTCTTACACCTTTCTTTAATTCTTCTCTTCTTTCTTTAGTAAGTTCAGGCACCATAATTCTAATATTGCCGCCGTCATTAAAAGGATTAAAACCCAAATCAGCTTTTAATATAGCCTTTTCTATGTCTCCTACCAATGCTTTATCAAAAGGCTGTATCATTATAGTTTTTGCATCAGGAGTAGAAACGTTACCTACTTGTTTAAGCGGCATACTGCTGCCGTAAGCTTCCACTTTTACACCGTCTAATATAGAAGCATTTGCTCTTCCTGTTCTAATACCTTTTAAATCATTTTGTAAACTATTAATAGCCTTTTCCATTCTATCTTTATAGGATTCTTTTGACATAGATTAAAACCTCTTAAAATTATTTGAATTAATTATAATTTAAGATATAAGTATTGTCAAGTTATTATTATGTAAGTAATTTTTTATATATAATCAGTGTTTTAATATCAGCATTAAAATATTTTAACTCAATTTCACTATAAAAAAATACTTGACTTTTTTAATAAATAGTATAATATGCATATCAATATTCGACATCGCGGGGTGGAGCAGTTGGTAGCTCGTTGGGCTCATAACCCAAAGGCCGTAGGTTCAAGTCCTGCCCCCGCTAATAGCCAATAATAAAGGCTTATAAACTTTTTTATTTGGCGGCGTGGCTCAGGTGGTTAGAGCATGCGGCTCATATCCGCAGTGTCAGGGGTTCAAGTCCCTTCGCCGCTAATAACTTTAATCAAAAGGCAGGTGAGTTAATTGGTACGTATTTTCGCTAATGAAGGTGAACCAGTTGAAAGCGTTATTAAAAGATTTAGAAGAGCTTGCGAAAACGAAGGCATCTTGCAAGAATTAAAAGAAAAACAATTCTACAAAAAACCTTCTCTTGAGAAAAAACTTCAAAGAGAAAAAGCTCTTAAAAGAATGAAAAGAAAAATCAAAAAAGAACGCAGATTAGGTTTACTATAACTTATCTAATCTAATAAATATTAAAGCATTGATAGTTTTTTATTATCAGTGCTTTTTTTATTGCAAAATTATATTATTTAGAATAAACTATTGACTTTTATCTTCTGTAATATTATATTAGAACAATAAAATATTGTAGTTTTTCGGAGTATAATATTATGAAAGCAATCAAACACATAACAATACTTACTTCTATTTTATCTGTTATAGTATCTTGCGGAGCATCTATGCCGCTTAAAGAGTATAAAGATGCTTCAACTTTAAGAGATAAAACAATTAAATATGAGCTTCAAAACTATTCTAAAGAACAATTCGATATAGCTGAAGCAAGCTTTGCAGAAGCAACTATACTTATAGATGAAAATAAAGAACCAGATACTGTAAAAGAATTGCTCACTACTGCTTCAAATGCTTATTTAGTTGTTTTAAATGAAGGTTTGCCTGTATATGCTGAAGAATTAAAAACTGAAACTTCAAGAAATAGAGTATATTCTAAAGATATTAAAGCATATATAGTTGATAAAGAAAATTATGAACTCGCTGAATTAAATTATATTAATGCTTTATCTGCTTTAAGCACTAATAATTATGAACTTGCTGTTGATTCTTTCCTTAAAACAAGAGATTATCATAGTAAAGCTTTCTTTAATACAAAAGAACAATTTGATAACAGCCTTAAAGGAATTCAAGAGGCTGATGATAAAATTAAACAAATAGATGTTTTAGAGCAATCTACTAACAATTAATATTATATGGAGTTTTTATTATGAAAAAAGCATTATTAATTCTTTTCGCAGCTTGTTATTTAATATATGGACAAAACACTAATAGCAGCATAACTAATGAAAATATAAAAGACAGTGAAGATTATCAATTAGCACAAAGATATAGAGAATTAGCCATAGAGGCTCATAATGCCGGTGATTATAATCAAAGTATTGAGTTTTCTAAACAAAGTAAAGAATATTCAGACAAGGTTATAGCTAAATTTGGAGTATACGGCTTAGTTTTGAATGCTCAAAGATATGCTGAAAGAAACTTAGCTTTACTTAAAGGTGTTGGAGGCGATACTAACGAATCTTCTATTAGCCTTTATGAGAACTCTGTAATGGATTATGAAGCTGGAAACACTATATTTAATGCTGCTACCAATGATACAGATTACAGCAACTCTATAACAAAATATACTGATTCTTCTTTAAAATCTAAATTAGGTTATGATTTAGTATCAATAGGTTTAAGAAGAGATTATCTCATTAATGAAGGTGCTATAACTAATGCCGACAGCAATGATAATAATATATTAGATTTAAGAGATAAAGCTGTAGCATATTCTAAAGAAAATAATTATAATGATGCTTCATCTAATGCATCTCAGGCATTAAATATATTAGATATGCTTGAAGCTCCTATAGCTTATGCAAAAGCACAAGAATCTTTAAATAAAGCTAAAGAAGACGGATACAATGAAACAAAAATGACTAATTATAATCAAGCATCAACTACATTAATGTTTGCTAAACAGTCATTAGATAATGAAGATTTTTCTAATTCATTATTTAATTCAAAACTTGTTATAGAGATGGTTAATGCTATGTATAATGGCACTGATTATAATAATGAAGAGATAACTATAGTAGAAACATCAGGAATATTATTCCCTAAATATTATAAAGTTCAATATAGAAAAGTTGGTACTGATTCATTATGGAGAATAGCTTCTTATGACTTTATATACGGTGATGGCAACTTGTGGAGAAAGATATATGAAGCTAACAAAGATAAAATAAAAGACCCTAACATTATAATAGGCGGACAAATATTATTAATACCTAGTCTTAAAGGAGAAACAAGAGACGGTACTTATGACTCTAATAAGCAGTATGGTAATATAAAAGATATAAAATAAATTATTAAGAGAGGAAATAAAGTTTAATGTTGAAAAAAACAAAAGTTATTTTACTATCATTATTAGCAGTGATAGCATTTACAGCAGTATTATTAGCACAAAAGCCGCAAACATCTAAAGAGCATTTGTTTATAGAAACAGATTATGGTACTATAGAAATAGCATTTTACCCTGAAAAAGCTCCTAAACATGTAGAAGCTATTAAAAAATTAGCAAATGAGGGCTTTTATGACGGCACACTTTTTCATAGAGTAATACCGGGTTTTATGATACAAGGCGGCGACCCATTAAGCAAACAACCTAATAGAGCTTTACATGGCACAGGAGGTCCCAATTTTGTAATACCTGCTGAGTTTAATGATGTATCACACAAAAGAGGAATATGCTCTATGGCAAGAAGTCAGAATATTAATAGTGCTGGTTCACAATTTTTTATTTGTGTAGCAGATAGTCCTTTTTTAGATGGACAATATACTGTTTGGGGTGAGGTTATTAAGGGAATGGATGCTGTAGACAAGATAGTTAATCTTAAAAGAGATGCAAACGACAACCCTCTTACACCTGCAAAAATGAATAAAGTATATGTAAAATAATAATAAAAGGAAAAATAATGGAACATTTATTTATAGAAACAGATTACGGCACTATAGAAATAGAATTCTATCCGGACAAAGCTCCTAAACATGTGGAAGCTATTAAAAAATTAGCAAATGAAGGCTTTTATGATGGAATTAGATTTCACAGAGTAATACCTAACTTTATGATACAAGGCGGCGACCCATTAAGCAAACAACCTAATAGAGCTTTACATGGCACAGGAGGTCCCAATTTTGTAATACCTGCTGAGTTTAATGATGTATCACATAAAAGAGGAATATGCTCTATGGCAAGAAGTCAGCATCCAGACAGTGCAGGCTCACAATTTTTTATCTGTGTAGCAGACTGTCCTTTCTTAGACGGACAATACACTGTTTGGGGAAATGTTGTTGATGGTATGGACGTTGCAGATAAGATAGTTGCTTTACAAAGAGACCACAATGACAACCCTATTGTAAACTCAACTATGAACAAAGTATATATCAAAGAAGTATAATTAATAAAGACTACAATATTAAAGCGATAGAGTGATAATAAGCCCTATCGCTTTTTTTATTAGAAAATTTTTAAAGTTTTTCAAAATTTATTTTTTTAATTTTAATTATTGCGGGGGCTAGCCCCAGTACCCCCAGTTCTTTTATTGGTATAAAAGAACCAAAAGAACTGCATTTCTATGAAATATATCTAAAAACATATAGCATCATTTTATTGTATTTGTATATATAAAAATAATATATTGCACTTTTTTAATGATAGATTAAGAACTTAAATATTTGCACTTTCGCGAAGCGTACCCGTAGGGTAAAAACTTTGACGAAGTCCGCAAAGCGAAGGCAGGAAAAAGTTGAAGAAAATAAAAATTTATATAACAAAATATAGTTGTTTAAGATATTATTTAAATATACATGCAAATAAAAAAGTCATACATAGTATTAAAAACTAAATATGACTTTTAAATTATTATATCAACTATTTATTATACTCTTTTAAATACTATAGAAGCATTATGTCCGCCAAAACCAAAAGAATTGCTTATAGCATATTCTATTTTGTAGTCTTGAGCAGTATTAGCAACAACATCTAAATCACATTCAGGGTCTTTATCTTCAACGTTAATAGTAGGGTGAACTTTAGAATCTATTATACTCATTACAGTAGCAATAGCCTCTATTCCGCCGGCAGCACCCAAAGCATGACCTGTCATAGATTTAGTAGAATTAACCTTAATCTTTTTAGCATGGTCTTCGCCTAAAGCCTTTTTAACAGCCTTAATCTCAGCAATATCTCCAACAGGAGTAGAAGTACCATGAGTATTAACATAGTCAATCTTGTCTGGAGAAATTTTAGCAGACTCTATAGCCAAAGACATAGCTCTTGCCCCCATAGCACCATCTTCTAAAGGTGCTGTAATATGATTAGCATCACAAGTAAAACCATATCCAGAAATTTCAGCAAGTATATTAGCATTTCTTTTCTTAGCATGCTCATACTCTTCAAGTACAAGTATACCGGCACCCTCAGCTATAACAAAGCCATCTCTGCCCTTATCAAAAGGTCTAGAAGCTTTAGTAGGCTCATCATTTCTAGTAGATAAAGCCCTCGCATTATTAAATCCAGCTATAGTAAGAGGATTGATAGTAGCTTCAGAACCGCCAACTATCATAATATCAGCTTCATTGTCTTTAATATGCTTGTATCCTAAACCTATAGAATGGTTTGAAGAAGCACAAGCAGTAACTGTACTATAGTTAGGACCATTCATGCCATATTCCATAGCTATTAAACCAGGTGTCATATTAATAATTTGCATAGGAACAAAGAAAGGTGAAACTCTGCTTGGTCCGTCAGCAAGTATTACATTATGATTATTTAAAAGAGTAGTGATACCGCCTATACCGCTTCCAAGTACACAGCCTGCTCTCAAAGGATCAAAACCTGTCTTAGGCTCTATACCAGCCTGTTTCAAAGCATGATAAGCAGCATATACACCATAAGTTATAAAAGGGTCAAGTCTTCTTAGCATCTTCTTATCAGAATAATAATCACCCTCTAAAGTAGCTACTTCTCCGCCTATTCTTGTAGCTAATTGCTCTTTTTCTGGATCAAAATATTTGCTAAGAGGCTTGATTCCAGAAACACCATTAAGAAGATTGTCCCAGAAAGTTTTAACATCATTTCCAAGACAACTTACAATTCCAAGACCCGTAATAACAACTCTACGTTCGCTCATAATAACTCCTATATGTTATAAATATAAAAATTCCCGCAAAAAATTACGGGAATAATTAATATTATTAAGAAAATTATTTCTTATGCTCTTCAATATATTTAGCAGCATCAGCTACATTTTTAATTTTTTCTTGTTCTTCTTGAGGAATTTTGATATCATAACGTTTTTCTAATTCCATAATAAGTTCTACTAAATCAAGTGAATCAGCGTTCAAATCATCTACGAAAGAAGCTGTATCAGTGATTTTGCTTTTGTCTGAAATGTTTAATTGATTAGCAACAACATCTTTAATTTCATCGATTAATGCCATGTTGAATCTCCTTTTTATTAATTTATTATTATTTTTAATTTATTATAAAGTGCAAAGCAACTTTATTAACTATTACATAGACATGCCGCCGTCAACAGCTATAACTTCTCCTGTTATATAATTGCTCAAATCTGAAGCAAGAAATACAACTATATTAGCAACATCTTCTGCAGTACCTAATTTTTTTAAAGGTGTAATATCCATTATCTTTTTTACAGCATCTTCAGCAAGTACATCTGTCATATCTGTTTGAATAAAACCCGGTGCTATAGCATTAACACATATTCCGCGAGGGGCAAACTCTTTAGCCATAGATTTAGTAATACCTATAATGCCAGCCTTAGCTGCAGCATAATTTACCTGACCAGCATTGCCCATCTTACCTATAACACTTGATATATTGATTATCTTACCCTTTCTTGCTCTTAACATGCTTTTAGCAGCCTCTCTTGAAGTGTAAAAAGCTCCAGATAAATTAGTATCTATAACATCATTCCAAGCACTGTCGTCCATCTGTATAACTAACATATCTTTAGTAATACCAGCATTATTAACTAATACATCTATAGAACCAAATTTTTCTATTGTCTTCGCAACAACATCTTTACAAGAGTCGCTAGACTTTACATCATGAACCAAAGCAAGTGATTCCACATTATATTTTGATTTTAATTCATCAGCAACTTCTTGAGCCTTATTAATGTTTGTAGCTGTAACAACAACATTAGCTCCTTCATTAGCTAAAGCCTCTGCTATCTTTTTTCCTATTCCTCTGCTTCCGCCTGTTACTAAAGCTGTTTTATTTTTAAGATTTAAATCCATAATTATCCTTACAATTATTTAAATACGCTTACACTAATTAAAACAAAATATGCTAAATTTGTCAAGTCTATTTTGCAACTTTAAAATTACCGACTTTTTTGTTTAAAAGGTCGAAAAATGATAAGAACTAACTATATACTAATTTGTTTTAAGTTTATTAAAATTTTCCTCTTATATTTTATTGTTTTCGGGAACTAGTCCCCTGCGAAGCGTGCCCTTAGGGTACGAACTACCTAGTTCTTTTGCCAATAGGCACCTACTCGGTACAACCGTAGGAAGAGCCTTCGGTATTGGTATAAAAGAACCTTATATATCCTTCGGATACGCTTCGCGAAGAACTGCATTTAATAGATTATAGCTTTTTATGTATAACAAAATATAGATATTATTTTATATATTTCAAAATATAAAGCTATAGCACTTGCACTTTTTGGTTCTTTTGACGAAGTCCGCACCGCGACTGAAAGGAGTGCCTGCGACCGAAGGGAGTCCTTCAGGGCGACCGTAGGAAGTACCTTTAGGTATGGGTGCGAGCTGCGGGAAAAAGAACAAGAAATTTATTAATTATTTGCAGGGCTTTGCCCCGCACCCCAGTTCTTTTGCCAATAGGCACCTACTCGGTACAACCGTAGGAAGTGCCTTCGGTATTGGTATAAAAGAACCAAAAGAACTGCAATTTTTATAAAATATAGCCAAAAACATATGGCATTATTTTATATATTTATATATACAAAAATAACCTATTTGTATTTTTGCTAAAGGTAAATTAAGAACTTAAATTCAGTGCATTACTACTATACGAACACTATTTTCCTGCCACCTGCCCTGCCATTTACTTCCGCTCACTACAATAATTCTATCTCCATGTTCTGCTAATTTATGCTCTACCAAAGTATCTTCGAGTATATTAATCTCTCCTCCATGGCTAATACCAGCACTAAAGTTCAAATCTTCAGGCATATGCATAGTATAAACATTATGACATATAGCAAGACCGTTACAAAGATTATTATCAGCAGACATAAATACTATAGGAGTTTTTGGTCTTTTTTTAGATAAATTCCTAACAGTTCTTCCAGACCTTGAAAGAGCTATTATTGCCTTATTATCTAAACTATATGACAAATAAGAAGCACTGTCAGCTAAAGCATCATTAACGCCGCTGTCTAAATAAGTCATATTATCATGAGAAGTTTTATTAACAGACCTCTCAGCAGCCTCTACTATAGAAACCATAGCTTTTACAGCTTCTATAGGATAATCTCCCGAAGCAGTTTCAGCAGACATCATTACAACATCAGTACCGTCTAATACAGCATTAGCAACATCGCTAGCCTCTGCCCTTGAAGGAACAGGGCTTTTTGTCATACTCTCAAGCATTTGGGTAGCTATTATTGTAATTTTGCCCATATCGTTTGCCATTTTTAATATCTTCTTCTGCCAAACAGGAACCTCTCCAAATGGTATCTCCACTCCCAAGTCTCCTCTTGCCACCATTACACCGTCAGACACTTTTATTATACTTTCCAAATTTTCTAATGATTCTGTATTTTCTATTTTTGATACTATTCCAACATGCTGAAAATTATTATCATCTAATATCTTTCTAAGTCTTATAACATCTTCTGCTCTTCTTACAAAACTCATACCCAAATAATTAGCACCGTTTTTAGCAGCAAATAAAGCATCACTAACATCTTTTTCTGTTAAAACTTCTGTTGTTACATGAGCACCAGGCAAATTAATACCCTTACTGCTTAATATAGTACCTCCAGTTATAACCTTACATACAACAAGTTTTGAAGCCTCATCACTAGATTCCACTATAAGCTGTATAGTGCCGTCAGCTATCAAAAGCAAAGAACCGTTCTTTACATCATGAGCAATGTTTTCATGCGTAGTTGGTATTATGCTTTCATCATTAGTCTCTTTATGTCCGCTTAATTTTACAATATCTCCCTCTTTTACTGTAATATTCTCTTTTAGCTTACCTATTCTTATCTTAGGTCCCTGTAAATCTGCTAATATTGATACAGGCTTACCCAACTCTTCAGAGACTTTTCTTATTATTTTTATTCTCTCCAAATGCTCATCATAGCTTCCAAATGAAAAATTAAGCCTGCATACATTTGCACCATTCTCTATTATCTTTTTTACCATTTCTTCGTTAGACCATCTAGGTCCTAAAGTTGCTATTATTTTTGTTTTCCTCATAATATTTTACCACCTCTTATAGAAAATATTATAAAACATAGAAATATTTTTACAACTTTTTATATTAAAAATTAATATTTTTTTGCTTTAAAAATATTATTAATATATAATAAATCATTATGAATAAAAAATTATTATATATATTACTTATTACTATAATTCTATCCTCTTGTAAAAAAATAGAAAATATAACCGTAATCTTTGATGATGTAACAGTAGATATACCAGAAAACTTCGAGCAAAATTATATCAACGATATGATAGAATATAATCCAAACTTTAAAATAATAGATTCCTACGGCATAGAAACAAAAACTTCTATATATAACGTTTCATACACAAAATCTAATTACCCAATAGATATTTTAGCATCAAAAGAAGGCATCATAAACGGTGTTGCAAATAACAAAGTATTAAAAGAAGTAAAAGTAGAAAAAGAAGGATTTTATAAAGAACAAACTAATGCCTATGATATGCTGATTAGCTATTATTATGGACCAAACAAAACATATCAAAGAAGCTTTATAATGATAAATGGCAACAACATACTTCAAATAACTGCTATATATAATGCTAATAGTAAAAAAGATGATAAAACTATAAACGGTATAATAAACTCAATAAAAGAAAGAACCAATAATTAAATATAATCTTTTATTATTAGAGAAAGTTCTTTTACCTTTTCTATGCTTAAAGATTCTCCTCTAATCTCTTTATCAATATTTGCTTTTTCTAATATTTCATCTATTTTATCTTTATCAATATCAATGTATGGAGATTTTAGAAAATTGTTTTTTATAGTTTTTCTTCTGTTGTGAAACAAGGTCTTTGAAACAGATTTAAAAATATTAAGCATGCTCAAATCAACTTTTTTAGGCTTAATGCTTATGATAGATGATGTAACTTTTGGAATTGGATAAAACACTTCTTTTGATACATTATACTCTAATTTAATATCAGACATAAAACTTGCAAACAATGTTAAAGCAGAATAATCTTCACTGCCCTCTTTCGCAATTAATCTATTTGCAAAATCGCTTTGAACCATAAAAACAGCATAATTCCATCTATTATAACAATCACAAAAAAGCCACTCTATTATAGGACTTGCTATATTGTATGGAATATTGCCGTATACATCAAAGTTTTTATTTTTATCTATATCATTAATATCAACTTTTAGTATATCATTATGAATAATATTTATATCTTTATAACTCTCTTTCAAATGATTATACAAAGCATTATCATATTCAACTATAGTGAGATTATTTTTATATATATCAACAAGAACTCTGCTTAAAGAACCTAAGCCTCCTCCTATTTCTATAGCATAACTCCCCCTCGAAATATCATTAGGCACAGTATTTGCTATATTATAAGCAATGTTTCTATCGCATAAAAAATTTTGCCCTCTATTTTTGTTTGGAAATATAGACTTACTCTTTAAATATTCAGTAATTTCTGATTTTGAATACACATTATTTAACATATTTATTTATTCTTGACATCTGAAGCAGTAAAGCTAATATCATTATCACTGCAAAAACTAACATTATTATGATACTCACATTAAAACCTAAAATAGTTAATATATGTGTAGATATATAATTAATAACTACATTATAAAGTAAAACAAGCAATATAGTTCCAATAATACCTATAACATTAGCCGTAAAACCAGAAGTATTTTTAGTATAAATGTTATATCTAAACGACAAATATGCTATCGCTATAAATAAAATCAAATAATAAAATGGTAATAAAATTTTCTTAAATAAAACATTGGTGGTTCTTTCATTAGAATATCCAAATAAAGGAAGTTCTGATTTTAAACTTATAATATCTTTTATTCCCGTATCACCCAAAACTCTATAAGGGTAATCTTTAATATTTCTTATTGTGCTGTCGGATATGTTAATAGGAATAATATATTCATTTGTATTATTATTATCATAAGTTTCATTTTTATCATTAAATTTAGCTTTTAAAATAACATTTTTTGTATCTGGGTTATTAAACGAATCTGTTATTTTTCCATATTTGTATATTACTTGATTTGTAATTTTTAAATCTTTATCTAAATTAATTATGGATATATCATACAAATATAATGACTCGCCAAAAAAAATACTATAAAGAGCAGAAAGCATAGTAGTATTATTATTTAACATTAAAGTAATACCATTATTTTCTAACATAGTTGTATTTGTTATAGAATAATAATCATCAATAAAGAATCTTCTAACCTCTCTTGCTCTATCTATAAAGAAATCATATCTATTAATACTATCAACTATCAAAGAATAATAGGTTTTAATTTCATTAATATCCGGATAATTAATATATAAATTAGATATACTATTATATGCTCTCCAAAAATTTCCATTTCTGTATAGTTCTATAGTATCTGCAAGCCTGCCATATGCCAATGATTCATAGAAATTTTTTCCAATATATAGCGGTTTATTATTTTGTATAATGCTAATCTTATTAAGATAATAAATAGCTAAAGGATTATACCTATCAATTTTAAGCACATCATTATAATATCTATTGGCAAGTGTGTAATTTGAAAGACTAAAAGCCCTAGAACCTTGAGACAGCAAATTATTTACATAAGTAACCCTATCAGTATTTTGAATCTCTTCTAACTCATTTTTTTTGTTTTCAATATCCTTTAATAATAATAAAATATTTCCATCATTTCTATCATATATTAAAGCATTTCTAGCGAAGTTCTCAGCAGTTTCTAAATTACCCGCATCGAATTCCTGTTTTGCTCTTTGATATTCAGCTTCCTTTAAAGATAGTTTATATTTATTAAAAAATATATAATCTCTATTAACATTATAATCTTTTAATTCATATATTAATTTGTCTGCCAAAAAATAATCATAAAAAGTAAAAAATGCAGTTAATACAACTACCAAAGCAATAGGTACAGCAATAATTCTCGATATTGATAATCCAGGCAAATAATAACCTCTAAAAAATGCCCAATACACACTTAAAGCTATTATAAAAGGAATAAAGTTTTTGTATATAAGAAGTGATGAGAGAAGATATACTATTAAATCATATACTTTGCCTTCACCTCTAGTATATATATTATATAGTAAGAATATAAAAAATATTGAAATAATACTAATAATAGAAAAGCTTAGTATCAATCTTAGAACTATGCCAATTTTTTTCATTATTCTTCCACTATTTGCTCAACATCTTCATCAATTATTACTTCTTCTAATGTTTCAATAGGTTTTAATTTAGGCTTTTTAGTATAAATATCTTGCATAACTTTCTGTGCTAATACCTTAGGAGGCAAAACAGCAAAGTCATTGATGACAATATTAAAGTAATCTATAGCCTTTTCATACTTATTTTGATAATAATAACAGAAACCAATTTCATAGTAAGCCCAAGAAACATCTTTAGCAAAATTATTTCTATCAAAATTATCTATGATATACTGATAATATGCTATAGCAGTTTTATATCTTTTATTATTAAATTCAGTATAAGCCTTTTCTGCTATGATTTTAGGATATCTTTCTTCAGCATCTACCTTTATAGTTGAAGCACAAGAGATTGTAAATAAAGCAAAAATAAGCAATAAATAATAAGTTTTTTTCACCAACAAAATCCACTATTTTTTTATAGAATAGACTTCATCGCGTACTGGCAAACTTTTGCGTAGGATTTTTAGGAAACTTCTTAAATCGCCCATATCCTTATAATCATCACACTTCTCTACAGTTCTTCTTGCAACTGTAAAATACTTGTACATTTTTTCTTCACCAAGTTTTTTACGCCATTGTTCCTGAGTACATTTTACTCTTAGCAAATACTGTGAACCGTCTATTCCACTAGCTTTTCTAAATAAAACACAATATCTGCAATTAGCACAATAAATACCTCCACATTCTGGAGATTGTTCATTTTGTTCTTCAGTCATAAATACTTACCATAAATTAATTATATTGTTTTATGAATACAGTATAGCAAATTTACTATTAAAAGTCAAGTTCATAAACTATACTACATACAAAACTATTATTCCTCTAATATATATAGATACTCTTCTTTTACAAAAGGTCTTATTTCGTCAAAAGAGTAAACTATTTCTGTTTCACCTTGAACATATGCTGTAATAGTATAAATAGGCCATACAAAGTGAATGCCGTCTTTATATACATAAAAACTAGTATCTTCTAAAGTTATTTCATCTAAAGGAACTAAATAATCTTCTTCTGTTCTGTCGCTTATAGAAAGAAGCTTAGATTTCATACTTATACGCAATTTTTCATCTTTAAAATCTTTTATTAAATTTGTAATTGAGATTTTTTCTCCGTCTTTAAGAGAATAAACTAAAGATGTATTATTATAAACGCCATGAGCTCCTCCCATATAGATAGAAGAATAGCTATTTATAGATATTGTTGTATCATTAAAATATAATATATCTTTACCAGCTATATACTCATAATTAAAATCCGAGTTTGTATACCAATCATTATAAAAATCACTCATAGCCTTTTCAAATAAAGGAAGTGTTTCATTTTTTAACCATAATGTTTCATCGCGTACAATATCATCAATATTATTATTAATATCCAAAGTTATTTTATCATAAACTTCTAAATTATTTGTATCGCTTGGAATAAGCACAAATATAGAATCTTTATAAAAGAAAGTAGAACCATTTCCAAGAGAATCGTTTTCAGATGAGTTTGTGTATAAATAATTGTATGATACAGCAGAAACAAAATCTAAAGCACTAATATCTACCTCTTCTATTTTTGTTGTAATAGTAAAGTTTTTATTATAGTAATCGCCTCTTAATGTATAACCAGTATCAGACTGAGCATACATATCAGCTCCATCATTATCAATAGTAGCATTAGAATAAAAAAAAGTCTTTATTAAATTTTCATCTATATAAGTAAATCTAAATTGAGCTATATTATATTCCGGCAATACCATGTCATTTAAAGCTAATTGAGCCATAGAGCCATTATCATTTTTCATAAAAGTATAAGGCGAAAACCATTCATTATAATCACCATCACTTTTAACAGTTGTTGTTGTTTCAGGTAAAGCGTTTTGATTAGTATCTATATAATTATTTTCTATATTTTCAGTATCTTCTTGATTTTTATCTAAATTATCTTTATTATTGCAAGCAACAAATAAAAATAAAACTAATAATAATAGTTTCTTAATCATAAAAACTCCAAACATTTTTTAAAAAAAAGAATAATATATTTTTCTTTTTTTGCAAGTGAGAGTTTTTATTTTTTTCGCAATATAGAGTTTTACAAAAAATAATTAATCGCTGAATGATATAACGCCTTCAATAATAGCTTCAAATCTCTCAGGCTCTATAATCATAACAGTATCATCAACTTTCAAATTAGGTGCGAAATCTCCTATACTAATTAGGAATGAGTGAGCACTCTTATACGCTCTTGCATAATCCATAAACTCATCTACCGTGTTTTGTCTCATAGGATATCCGGAAGTATCTAAAGCAAAAGTGCTTTTATATGACTGACCTTCAGAACCAAATTTTTTAATAGTTACAAAGAAAACCAAACTATCAGACTTTTTAGTATGGTCAGTTACAATATATCCATTTAAAGTTAATATTCTATAGAAATGTTTTTCTAAATAATCAATAACATCCATTTCTAATGCCGTTCTAAATGCATTATTGGCTATAATAGAACTGTAAGTTTTTAATTTTTGATCAACATCTAAGTATATATTTCTTATAGATTTTATTATCTCCCATTGCTTAACAGCCTCTTCAAAATGTTTCTGTTTAACTAAAGTCTCAGCATATCTATATCTTTCATCCACCACTTTTTCATTTGCAATATTATCTTTAGTAAGCACTTCTCTATAATATTTATTAGCCTTGTCATAATCTCCAAGTTCATAATAAGAGTTTGCTAAATCTAATGATATACTATCTTTATTATCTATAAAACTGCTGTCATAAGATATTTCTAATTCTTTTACAGCATTTTGGAAATCTCTTGAAGCAGACAATATTCTTCCGTAAAGCAAATGATAATTATAATTAGAAGAATCCAAAGCTATAGCCTTTTCAATATTCTGCTGTGCTGCATGATAGGTACGCATTTTATAATAAGAATAAGCAAGCATGTATAATAATTCAGGATTACTGTCATTACGTGTAGCAGCCAATGATAAATATTTTTGTGCTAATATCCACTCACCGCTTTGATAAGATATAAGTCCCGCTTTATATAAAGAATCATAATCCTGATTTTTTATTTTTATTATATAATCATATTCATCTAAAGCCTTTTTAGCATTTCCAGTCTCTTCATAAATATTAGCTAAAAACTCACGTACTTTTAGTTCAGTGATATCTTTAGTAAAATAAGCCCCGTCCAACATAGACTGCAATGAAGCCATAGCCAATATATACTGATTTTGTTTATAATATAAATTAGCACTATACCATAATATAATTGGGTCTTTTTTAAATTTCGGGTCAAGCTCATTAATTTCTTTCATTGCAAGTTCCATATTACCATCTTCATAAAACTGAGTAATACGTTTTAATTTAGCAGGATAAGAACCGCTTTTTACAATAAAATTAGTCGCTACACCCAATGCAACTATCAACATCATTATAAGTATAATTGACAATTCCACTATTATATTCCTTTTTGATAAACTATAACAGGGCTTTCTGTTTCTTTAGATTCCCTTAAAGCTTCTTTTATTTTATCAGTCAAATTATCTTTAACTGTAAAAATTGATATTTTATTAGCCTTATTATCAGCAAAATCAAATCCGCTAACAGCCATAGACACTTTCACATCTATATTATCACCATTATAGCTAAAATTATAGTTTTGAAGCATCTTTAAATATCTCTTTGTAATCTTCAAAGCCTCTTCTTCATTAGCATATACTATTATATATATAATGTCATCATCTATCAAACATTGGCTCTCACCAGCCCTCGCTTCTCTTTTAATAAAAGCAACCAAATCTTTTCTTATCTTGTAATAACCAAATCTATCATACTGTTCTATTATATCATTAGCATTAGAAATATTAAATGCCATTATACCTATAGCATAATTATGTCTTTGTGAAAAAGAAATAACTGTTTTTAATGTATTATTAAATATTTCATATTCCAAAGTATTAGTTTTTTCTGCTTCATTAATTGAACTATTAGAAGAATTACTATCTTCATATCCCAAATTAAATAATATTAAATTGTACATAAAAAGTATAATATTTCTTATGTTATAAGATAAAAATATAGCCATGAAAAATAAGCATAAAGATAATATTGTACTATAGAAAGTATATTCTTGTCTGTATAATATTTTTTGTATTTCCGGTATATAGCTTAAAGAGAGAAGCATCACTATAGAAGTTACAACAAAAAACAAAATATTTCCTATGCTTTTTCTTAAATTGACCTCATGTTCTTTTGCAGAAAATATAAATACTACAACAAAAGCATATAATATAGACATAGATATCCATATCCAAACCCAAATATCTAAAGTATAAAGCAAATAAACCAAAAAATTATTAGGGTTTGAAGATATAAGCAATATATAAACAGGGATTGCTATAGCACTATATATTAAAGTGCTTATCATAGCAGCAAAAAAACCATAGAGGTATGATTTTGATAAGCTAATTTCTTTTACTTCCATAAATAACTACCTAATTTTTGCACCATACGGTATTATCATATTTTAATTTATTGAATCCGAATATTTTCATCATTCTTTCTAATTCTTCTTTAGTAGAATAAATCATATATTCAAGACCTTTCCTGCCTTTACTTACAATAGAAATAAAACTCTCTTCCGTTACGCAAACAGCATTAGCACCTAAAGCATAATACTTAAACAATTCGCCTCCATATTTAGGCGATTCTGCAAGTATATTAATTTGCATTTTACTCTTTTGCAAGTTTAAAGCTATGCTACTAACAGTATCGGAAACTTTTTTCATACCTTTTAATGAATACTTATTATTATTAGAAAAATATACATTATTTAAGTTATTATTCATTATATCTTTTTCATTAGAGATACCTTTTATTATTAGAGGGATATCCAAATGTTTTTGAATATAATTTATTTCTTTATGAGTTTTTAAGTGTATATTATTTTCACTGCTGTTATAATAATAAGATAAATCTATTCCAACAGCACAAGCCCCGTTTTTTTGTGCCTCTTTTAGCTTTCTCATTACAACATCTTGAGAGTTATTACCGCTAATCATAACAATTCCTCTCTTATGTTCTTTGATAGATTGGATAGCTAAATTAAATATTTCATCATTATTAAAATCATTAAGTATAGCAAGTATCTCAGAGTTTGAAGCTATATCCATAGTGATGTTATAATATTCTTTTATATCCATTATACCATCTAAAGCTTCTGGAAGATTATGAATTGTGTCTATTATAATAGGCTGAGATAGATGCATATTAAATATATTAGTTTGCAAGCTAACATCTTTATCATCATTATGTATTATACTTGGAGAAAAAGAATAATTTTCCAAACCCGTATCTTTATTTTCATCGAATAAATAATCAACATTATGTTTTGAAGATAATTTTTCTTTGGATACTTTTTTAATTTCTTCTATTGTGAGAGATTTTTCATCGGTTAGCTTAAAATGAACAGCATTTATAGCCTTGTTAGCAATTTCAATAGCTTTATCTCTAGTATCTGACACAGCTATAACATTACCAGCCTTATCAAGATTGCTTGTAGGAGAAACTAATATATCTCCCACCTTTGTTTTAATAAATATCTCTTTTACACCATCTATATTTTTAGCATTTTCTAAACCTTCTATAGATTCAATAATTCCTGTACCGGGTAAAAAAGCTTTTTCTACAGAAACCCTATCCCATTTAGGCTTTAAATCACTTGGAGGATTACCTAAAGCTATCTCTATTGCATTTTTAATTAGGTTTACACCAGTGGCAAAAGGATAAGTATAAGCACTCATAAACCCGCCGGAAAGTCTCGCAGCAATCTCCCCTACCATAGCACCGTTTTTTGTTACTTTTATGTCTCCCTTAGCAGCACCAATTTTTAAATTCAAAGCCTTTATACCAGCCTTCATTACATTAATAGCATCATCTATCTTTTCTTGTTCCAAAGCAGAAGGAAGTATATGCCCAGTCTCTATAAAAAATGGAGGATACTCTATTATTCTGTCAGCAACACCTGTAACATATATTTCATCATTATAAATAAGCATGTCTATAGAAAGCTCAGGCCCTTCCATAAACTCTTCTATTATAACCTCTCCCGAAGGCGAAGCACTCTTAGCCCTATTAAAAGCATTAAGCACATCTTTTTCATCAGATACCTTCATTACACCGCGAGCCCCCATATTGTCGGCAGGCTTTATTACAACAGGCTTAGTCAAATTTCTATAAGCTTCTAGAGCCTCATCATAATTCCACACAGGAAAAAAATCAGGCTGAGGTACATTATTTTTCTTAAATCTCTCACGCATTCTTATCTTGTTTGAAGCAGCATAAGCATCTTCAAATCTATTTCCCGGAAGCCCCAAAGCATTAGCAACAGCAGCAACCGTACTCGAAGCATCTGTTCCGACCGTAATAACCCCATGTATCTCCATCTCTTTGCTTAAAGCTCTCGCAACTCTAACACTTCCATCAACATCTCTTGTAGATGCTATTATAGGATAATCTGCTATCTTCATTCCCGGAGCATCTTTATTATAATCTAAAACTATTGTATATAGTCCCATGTCTTTGGCTATTTGTATCGCTGGTACCTGTAATAGACCAGCTCCTATTATGATAATTCTTTTACCTTTCATAATTAAAAATTGCCTTTACTATATAATTTAAAATAATCCATTAACTATATCGAAATATATTAAACTTACTAAAGAATTTTATTAAAAATAGCTTGCAAAAATATATAATATATATTAATATACTGTATAAATATAAGGGTATTTATGCTTAAATATAGAGAAATTAACTGTAAATCAGCATTAAATAAAATAAATAATAAATACGGTTTCTGTTATGATTTAAATATATACAGAGGCTGCATTCATAAGTGCTACTATTGCTTTGCTGTATATTCTCATAAATATATTAACTCAAGAGATTTTTTTGGCGAGATATTTGTAAAGAAAAATATTGCAGAAATGTTAGAAAAAGAGTTATCATCAAGAAATTGGAAAAGAGATATTATTAACTTAGGAAGCGTTACAGATAATTATCAAGAATACGAAAAAGATTATAAACTTATGAGAGATATATTAAAACTTCTTATAAGATATAAAACACCAATGTGCATATCTACAAAAAGCGATTTAATATTAAGAGATTTTGATTTGATAGATGAGCTTTCAAATATAGTTCCAGTTAGAATAGCAGTTACTATAACAACATTAAATGAAAAACTCTCATCACTTATAGAGCCTAATGTAATAAGCCCATTAAAAAGATTAGAAATATTAAAAGAGTTCAAAAAAACAAAAGCAACTGTTGCAATTCATACAATGCCTGTAATGCCTTTTATCACAGAAGATGAATTAGAAAATATTTTTAAAACAGCAAAAGAATGCGATATAGATTACTGTGCTGCTGATGCATTAAAACTTTGCGGAGAATGCAGAAAGATATTTTTAAACTTTGTTAGAGAGAACTTTCCAAATCATTACAAAAAATATTTATATATTTATGGAAGCAATGGTATTCTTAAAGATGAATATAAAGAAAAGATGTACAAAAAAATAAAAGCATTAGAAGAAAAATATAATATATCATACAAAACGAGAGAAGAACTTCATAAAGAAAAAATTAATATAGAGCAAGAAGAAATGCTTCTATTTTAAAAAATTAATCCCCTTTCAAAGCATTAACTTCAAAAGGGGACTAACAATAACTTTTAGGATATCTTTAAATATTAACTTACTTTCTTATCGGAATAAATATAACTATCTTTATAAACAGGGTTCTTTTTAATTTCAGCTAAAACCTTCTGAGCATCTTCTCTTGTTTCATATCTACCTATTTTTAGTTTATACATAGTTTTGCCGTCTGAACCTACTTCTTCTTTAACAAAGGTTTTTGGATATTTAGTTTTTAATGTATCTCTTGCAGAATAAGTATTATCTTTATCGAAACCAACTGCCACTTGTATGAAATAAATAGAATCTTGAGAAGATGATTTAGTATATGGTACAGTAGTAGTTACTTCTTTTTTCTCTATAGGTTTTACACTAGCTATCATTTGCTGAGGAGGTGTATATGTTGAATTTGGAGTTTCTTCTCCTTTAATGTTTGCATTAATAGCATCAAGTTCTGAAGCTAAATTTTTAGTATATTCATTATATCTGTCTTCTGAAGATACACCTTCTCTAATAATGCTGCCGCTGCTTGATAAAGCATTATTATTTAAAGGTTCAATATTATCTATATTTGAATCAACAATATTAGACTCTTCTATACTATTTTCTTGACTATTTAAATTATCACTCATAGCCAAAGTATCAACAGTATCTAAATTATTAATAGCCTGAGTATTTTCTCTCATAAGTATATCGCTTGAAACATCAGCACTATTATTTGAAGCATAAGCAGCCTTAGAAGAACCTAAATGAAAACCTATAACAAATATAAACAATACTAAACTAGCGGCACTTACAGAAAATACCAATAGTCTTATAGGTGTAAAATTAACTATATATAATGTTCTTCTATTATTTGTTTGCTTATTATTCAATTTAGTAGAATAATCTCTTTCTTCCATGTTTTCTTTTTGATTCATTTCCATAATGCCTTCCTAATTTTCGAGATATAATTACTAAATGATTATAATCTCTCATATTGTTGATAATAATATCGGCATAGAGCTTCTTATTTTTTACATCTCTTTGCATTTTTAATATCTTTCTTGCATTATGTTCTGAGATATTTCTTGTTTTTTGCATTCTTTTTAAAATACTAGAAGTTTTGGCATTAACAAAAACTAAACTATTACAAACTTTATAAATATTACTTCTCATAATTAAAGCTGCTTCTATAACAACATCTTTATCAGTGGAGTTTACTAAATCTTCTATCTTTTTTTCTATATAAGAATAAGTAATATCTTGAAGTTTTTTAAGTCTTTTTTTATTAGAAAATACAATACTGCCAAGTTTTTTTCTGTCTATATTATTATTTGAATCTAATACATACTCAGAAAACTCTTTTACAATAATATCTTTTTTATTTTCTAAAGCCTCATGACCAAGCTTATCCGCATCTATATAAAAAGCATTAAGCTCTTTTGCAAGAAGCTTAGAAAAAGAACTCTTACCAGAACAGATAAGACCATATATCCCTATAATATTTCTCATAAACAATTATTGATTAACAGCAGCAATATTTGTATTTACTGTATTAGTAACATAAGGAACTGTTATTTGATTTAAGTTAATTTTGCTTAAAGCCCTGTTATCTACAAGTTTAATTAAAGATACATTCTCATCAACTGTTATTACTTTAGCCATGCCAATGCTTTCTTCATTAGTCATATTCAACTGTGCTTTAGTTGTATTATATATTATCATATTCATATTATTGCTTAAGCCTTGAAGTTTGCCGGCATTAATATATATATTGTCATTATGTATTTTAATTATTTTAGAATAGAAAGGCACTGTATTATTGATAACATTTCCAGCCATAACAGCAGCTGTCATCATTTTATCTCTGCCTCTTGTAGTGATTGTAAAATTAGTAACAACTCTCTCTGTATTAACATCTACTAAATCAAGCATTAAAGTAATATTATCATATCCGCTAAATGTAGAGCCTCTTAAATAGTAATCTGCATTTATGCTTTTTAATTTTTGATATAAATCTCTATCAGAATAATAAGTGTTATAAATATCTACAACATTAAATCTAGCATATTGAGGAAGCACATAGGATAATGTTTGATATAATGCAGTATTTAAAAACATTGGGCTGTCTTTTTGTATATTAATAGTATCAGCTATAGCAACTGTAAAACCCGGCTTATCTATATTATATTGATTGTCTATTCCCCAAGTTCTTGAAATTATATTTTTATCCAATTGTCTTTTATAGCTGTCATATTTATAAACAATAGATTTATTAGTAGGATTAACATTTTTAGCAATCTCTAATTCTTCCAAAGCTTTCTCTTCTAAGCCCATTCTCTTATAAACATCTGAAAGCATAAGTCTTGCATAAGTATTAGCGGGATTTAATTTTAACATATGTTTTAAATACGCTTGAGAGCGAATTCTGTCAGCAAGTCTTGTATAGTAAGAAGCCTTATTAGCATAATACAAAGCAGCTCTGTCTCTTTCATAATCAGCCGTAGGATTAGTGTTTAATAAAACTCTCTCATACGCCAATCTTCCAAGCTCATCTTCTGGTTTCAATCTTAAGTAATTTATATAAGCATTTTTAGCATTAGGGAAATTATTAGCTTTCTCATAAACATTGCCTATATAATAATTTTTAGTATCATCTTTAAAACTTGACTCTGGTAAATATTCCAATATAGCTATAGCATCATTATATCTATCTAAAGCCATATAAACATTTGCCTGTAATATTTTAGCATCATTATAATTGGTATAATAATAAAAAGCGTTTTTAATTTCATTTAAAGAAGCATTATAATTTCCTGTTATATAATAATAATTAGCCAAATTATAATAAGATTCAGCCATTTTAGGATTATTTTTTATATTGAGATTAAACAAATCTAAAGCAGTATTTTTATCACCATTTGCAAGCTTCAAATATGCAAGTGCCAAAGGTGCCTCACTTCGAGTCTTGTCTATTATCATAGCCCTTTCATATAAACTCATAGCAGTTTTATAATAACCCACTCTCTCGCTTAATAATCCTTCAGCGTAGTTAGCAAGATAATTTTTACTATCTAAAGCTTTAATTTGATTAATTGTAGCTCTTGCCTCATTATTCTTATTATTTATAAGTTCTATAGTTAATTTTCTTTCCAAAACTCTATAATCTTTAGAATGATATCTATAAGCATCATCTATAAGAGTTTGTGCCATAGTGTAATTTTGAAGTTTTATATAATTATCTATAAGTAAGAGATATTCGTTTATATTACTTGGTTTGATATTTAGTGAATTCAGCACAGAGATTGATGCTTCATAATTTCTATTATTATAGAGATTTAAAGCATCATTATAACTCTGTGCCAAAGCACTGCATACTGTTAAAACAAATAAACAAAAAATTTTATATATATTCAATGCCGCAACCCTTTTTATCTATTAATATTTCTCACCTGCAATTGTCTTCTAAGAAATGCCGGTTTTTCATAATCAGTATCCACGCTCTCATCAGCAAATGGCAGTTTAGCCCCCAAATTATTATGCTTTTGCATCTCATCTTCAGGTATAATCTCAAAAGGAGCTACTGTTTTTCTTTCTGTATTAGTTTCTTCTTCTAAAACACTATAAAGTTCTGCTGCTGCTTTATATTCTTTACTCTCTTTCTTTTCTATATTATTATTTATTTTACTATTTTCTAATTCTTCTTCATACTCTTCAACAACATTATCACTAATTAATATACTATCATTAGATAAATTAATATCTAAATTATTTGACTGTAATTCATTTTCAAGATTTAATCTGCTAAAACCGCTTTTAGTTATTACAGGTTTTTTCATCTCTTCTATTTTGTTTTTAAAATTGATAACATATTTATTATTTGAAATATCATTATGATTTTCTGTTTTTTCTTCTATTATTTTATTTTCTATACGATTTTCTATAACAGTTTCATCTTTTTTCTCTTCATTACTGATTAAATTATCTATATTAGTCTCATTTACATTAGCTTTATTTACATTAATTTCATCTACAACAAAATTACTTTTTTGAGTTTCTTTAGTATTATTAGAATTATTTTCTATATTATTATTTTTAACTTCATTATTAGAAACATCGTTTTGTTTATCATCTTTTATAGTATTGGCTTCTCTATCTTCTATTTTTTTATCATCATTATTATTAGCATTATTATCAAAACCAGTAGCAACTATTGTAACAATAATCTCATCTTTAATCTCTTCTTTAGTACAAACACCAATTTTTATATTAGCATTTTCATTAGCATAGTTATTGATAATTTTGCTTGCATCTCTATACTCTTTCATTCCAAAGTCTTTAGGACAAACTATATTAGCAAGTATTCCTCTAGCATTTTTAATACTAGCAACATCCAAAAGAGGATTTTCAAAAGCATTAGTAATAGCTTTGTGAAGTCTGTCATCACCTTTACCAACACCAATACCCAAATGAGCTCTTCCATTAGAAAGAGAAATCATAGTTTTAACATCAGCAAAATCCACATTTATAAAACCAACCTGAGTAATAATATCAGAAATACCCTGAACACCCTGACGAAGTATATCATCAACAACTGCCAAAGCCTCTTCATATTTATAATTATCCATATCAACCATATCATAAAGGTTTTCATTAGGTATAATGATAAGCGAATCTACTACTGTAAGCATTTTTTCTATGCCAGCCTCGGCACGCTCCATTTTAAGTCTTCCTTCATACTCAAAAGGTTTAGTTACAACACCAATAGTTAAAGCACCAGCCTTTTTAGCAGCCTCTGCAACAACAGGACTAGCACCTGTACCAGTACCGCCTCCAAAACTGCTTGCAATAAATACCAAATTAGCACCGCTTACAATCTCTTCTATTTTAGCAACATCTTCTCTTGCAGCCTCAGCACCCTTCTCTGGGTCTGTACCAGCACCCAAACCTTGTGTAACTCTATCGCCTAAAACTATTCTAGTAGGAGCATTAGAACGAGATAGTGCCTGAGCATCAGTATTCATAGCTATAAAATCAACGTTTTCTAAGCCTTCAGCTATCATTCTGTTTATGGCGTTACATCCGCCGTTACCGACACCTATAACTTTTATTACTGTAACTTCTATTACTGTGTCTAATGAGAGATAATCATAAAAATTCATTGCCATGCTCCCTTTGGAATTTTCATCTAATTCTATACGATACTTACTATCCATTATATACTCCGCTGAATATAATTTAATATAAAGATATTATCGGCATTTTACTAAACATAATTATATTAACATAATTAAAATTTTCTGCAAGTAGTAAAAATAAAAAAATATGTTATTATATCATTTGTTATTGTTTATAAACAAATAAATATAGTTTTAATATTAATAAAGAGAGAAATAAATGAATATACATATACACACATTCGGATGCAGACTAAATCAATACGAAAGCGAAAAGATAGCCTACGAATTAAAAAACATGGGAGCAAATATCACAACCCTAAAAGAAGCAGATGCTATAGCAATTAATACATGCACCGTAACAAATGACAGCGATAAAAAATTAGTATCCTACTTAGAAAAGTTGGAAGATATAAATCAAAAAAAAATTTTTTTAATAGGCTGTTATGTTTCAAAAAAAGGTTTCAGCACAGAAAACAAAAATATAATAACAATTAATAATGACCATAAAGAAGAAGCAGCACAAATTATATTTAATAATATACAAAAAGACATAAACAAAGAAATAAAATCTCCAATATTTTTCCCTCAGGAGCAAAGCAGAGCATATTTAAAAATACAAGATGGATGTGAAGTGTTTTGCAGCTATTGTATAGTTTCAAGAGTAAGAGGCAAACATAAAAGCCTTGAGCCGAATAAAATATATGAGGCTATAAAAATTGCTAATGATTATAATTATAAAGAAATAGTATTGACAGGACTTAATTTAGGCTCTTACAACTTTAACAACGAGATAAAATTTTCTGATATACTAAAAAACATATTAGAGCATTCTTCTAAATACGGCATTAGAATAAGACTTTCATCTGTTGAGCCAATTTATTTTGATGATGAACTTATAAACCTATTTAAAAATAAAGATGTATTATGTCCTCATGCACATATTCCATTACAATCTGGAAGCAATAAAATATTAAAATTAATGAACAGAAGATATACAAGGGAGGAATATTTAAACTCTATAGAAAAACTTTATAAAGTTAATAATGATATGGCAATAAGCACAGATGTAATGGTGGGATTCCCAGAAGAAGAAAATGATGATTTTAACGATACATACAATTTATGCGAAGAGTCAAAGTTTATAAAAATGCATGTATTTAGATATTCAGACAGAGAAAATACTCCATCATCAAAAATGCCAAATAAAATAGGATACAGAAGAAAATTAAAAAGAGCAAAACTTTTAAACGAATTAAACAACAAAATGAAAGATAATTATTATAATAATGCTTTGGGCAAAAAATTAGATGTTATTGTTGAAGAGATTTTAGATAATAATTATTATATAGGCACAAGCGGCGAATATTTAAAAGTAAAGTTCAAAAGCAATAAAGTCTTAAATAAAAAAGAGCTGATAACAGTAAAATCTTTAAAATATGAAGATGATATTATAATAGCAGAGTAAAATAATATAAAAAACTTATCAAGACATTTTTTTGATGTCGTCGTCCATTTTCTTTTTCCAAAGGTCATAAATCTTTTTCTGTGATTCTGCCTCTTCAGTTTCATTAAGATATATATTTATTCTTCTTAAAGCTGCCATTAAATTAAGAGCTATTTTCATATCATCTAATCTTCTTTCTTTTAATTCATACTTTGTTCTGTGCTGTTCGGCTGCTGCTGATAACAAAGATTTACATAATCTCATAAGTTTAACTCTATAAATATATCCTTCTACATCCGGACTTAACTCTTTTATGTAGTTTTTAAAATCTATTATGTTTTTTGATATTAAAGCAAAACGCCATTCTATTTCATAAAAATTTTGGAGCCATTTAGAAGTTTCGCCATAACAATATTTGAAAAAGTCTATAACATATCCAAATGAACAAATAAATTTATATCTCCATTCATCATTAAGTTTATCTTTCAAATATTCATGTATATTATCATTTAATGAAAGAGAATCATCAGAATGATTACCCAAAGCCTCTTCAAGTAAAATAATAGCCTTGTTAATATATCTTCTTCCATCATTAAGCTGATTTTCTGACCTTACATCTATAGAATCTATTGCCACATAACAAGAAGTTGCTATTAATGATGAAGCATTGATATATAAAACCGCTAAATCTATCTTTTTATATGCTGCTAATAATTCATCATCTATAGAAGATATCTCTTTTTCTAATTTATTTAATTTAGATTCTACAACAGAAAGTAAATCTTTATATTTATTTTGTCTTCTAACACATTCAGCTTTAGCTACTTCACTTATTTTTGCCATAAACTAACTCCGATATTATTATCGGAATATATTTCTTAATTATTTAAAACATCAGGAACTGTAATGATAAAAGAAGTAGTATCAAATGGTGTATTAATACTTTTTATGTTCATACTGCCGCCATGTGCCTCTACTATTCTCTTTGATATAGCTAAGCCAATACCAACCCCATGACTCTTTGTTGTAAAAAACGGCTTAAAAATATTTTCCATAACTTCATCTGTAATATAAGAATTAGTATTTTCTACTATTATATCTATCATCGAATCATTATATAAATTATCACTGAATAAAACGCTTATTATAGCATATTGTTCATTTGATATAGCATCTATTGCATTAACAACTAAATTAAATATAACCTCATTCATTCTATCATAATCCCAATATACAATATCTTTTTTACTAAAATTAAAAGCATAAAATTTAATATCTTTATTGCTTTTTTTTATGTACTCTTTGGATATAATAGTAATGTATTTAATAATATCTTCTATTTGTATTTTTTCTGCTTCTAAATTAATACTTTTTGCAAATGATAGGTTCTTTCTAATATAATTTTCTAAATTCTCAACTTCATCGGCTATAATCTGAGCATATTTCTTGATATTTTCATCATTACTCACCCTCACAAGCCTATTAGCAAACCCAGCAATAGGCACAATAAAATTCCTTAGATTATGTGCCATAGAAGAGCTCATCTCCCCTATAATAGCTAAACTCTTCATATCAAGTAAAGTCTTTTGTGCCGTCTTTAAAGCATTATTATTCTTTTCAAGCTCATTATAAAGCGATGAATACCCTAAAGCAACCGCAGCCTGCCTGCCAAACATCTTTAAATAATCTAAGTCATCATTAGGTATAGGCTTATTATTAAAAGGATTATCAACTAATATCATACCTATACATTTACTGGCATTCATTATTGGTATAATGGCAAAAGGATAATTACCAAATAAATCTGTATACTGCCTTAATTGTTCAACTCTATAATCTTCATCTATATTTGTAATATTAATAGTATCATGAGTATTAAAAACCTCAAAAAACAACTCACAATTTTCATTATTAGGTATAACCGTATTAATAAATTGCTGGTTTAAATCCCAAGAAGCTTTAATACTATTCATATTAAAAGAAAGCATTATCTTCTCTCTTAAAGCATACTTATCAATATTTTTCATATCATTCCATATATAAGCAGCCTCTTCTCCGTCTTTAGGAGCTATACACATACGACCCCTAAATACATTAAAGCCCTCATCATAAAGAAAAGCAAATGCCCTATTAAAAGCAAAAACATCTCCTATTGTTGTAATAGTTAATAATAAAAATAATATATCCTCTGTCTTTGAACGCTCTACTAAAATATTACTCATATCATATAACGTATTTAAACGTGCCATATGACGCATATTTTTTTCATTAGCCTTACTCAATTCTACTATGTTAAAATATTCTGATACCCTACTTGAAATGTTTAATAAAAGAGGCTTTAATAATCCGGCATCTTCATTGTCAAAATCACCTAATGGATTAACAGCATCTGGAATTCTATCTATTACTACAATATAAACATCAAAACCCTCTCTAATCATAACCCTATTAAACAACACAGACCTATTAATAATACCTACAAACCTTTCTGCACATTCTGTCTTTGCTATATTATTAATAAAACATTTACCGTCTTTTATACAATTAGATATATGATTTTCTTTCTCAAAAATAGTACAATCAAAATTATCATCAAAACCATATTTAGATATAGTTTCAAATCTAGTATTATTATCATAGCTAAACATCATAAATGCTTTGCGTGAACTGAATATATTTGCTATATCTTCTGAAATGCCTTTTAGATTAGAATCAAATTTGTCTATATCGCTTAATTTTATATAAAGCTCTCTAAGTAATTTTAATTGTTTATCTTTCTCTTTATATGTAACATTCTGTAAAACATTATTGGCATATACTGCAAAATGACCTATTATATTAAGTAAATCTTCTAATATAGTTTTATAATACTCTCTTTTATCCTCTTTATTTCTAAAAGCAATTAAACCTAAAGGATTATTATGCAAATAAATAGGCAAAACCATTAGTGAAGAATAATCATTAAAAACTTCAAACTCACTAATATTCATATTATTGCCGACATATCTCTTTTGCTTATATAAAACCTCTTCTATTCTATTTTTTGCTATAGGGAAATCAACTTTACAAACATAATACCTGTCAATGCCGTATACTCCCCTAAGTATTACATAATCCCCTTTAGAAAAATAAATCTCTCCGCAATCAAATCCATAAAAATTACAAACTTGCTCTAAAAAAAAATCTACAACTCTATCTATCTCATAGGTGTTTTCCATATAAAGAAGCCCCATAGATAAGTCTCTAAAAAAAGTTTCTATAGATTTATGTTCTGACATAAAAAATTAACCTTCTAAATTATAACTAATAGTCTTTACCACCTTAAATATCTTTAACTGATATGGTAAAAACTCCACTACTCCACTTTCAAAATTATTTACTCTATTATTAAATGATATATCTTCTATTATATTATATTTATCTATTTCTAAAGTTTCTTTATCTTCACTTGTGTTAATTACTATTAAAACAACATCTTTTTCATCTAGGCTATATTTATAAAAACGCTTTAGAGGATTTTTTTTCTCTTCTTCTTCATTGTCATTATTTATATTATTTTCTTCTTGTGAATTTTCTAATTTCTTTTTAAGCTCCTCTATCAGCTTTTTCTCCTGCAAATCAATAGAAACTATTTTACCGCAATTAGCAAGTATATCATTACTTTTTATATAATCACTAATATTTTTTATAAACTCACTTAAATCATAGTTAATTTTTTCAAACTCATTTCCTTTAACCACATCGCATCTATTATAAAAACCGTATTCATCACCTAAAGTTATCATCCACATATCGCAAACCATGGCAGTAAACAAAAATCTCTGCATCACTTCCCATATATTACCATTATATTCATTAATAAGTCTTAAAGTATCATGATTACTAGGGAAAGCTATTTGTTTAGACTTCTCTCTTGCCAAATCATACTGCTCTATAAACCACTCAGACTCATAATCCCACCACTTTGCACTGCTTGCCACATAATCAAAACCAACTTCAATTAAAGATAATGTATCTTCCATAGAACAGCCCAAACTCTCAGCAAAAAATACTACGTCTTTCTTATTAGCCTTAGCAACGTTAATAAGATATATCCATAAATCTTTGCTAACCTTGTATGCAGCATCGCATCTAAAACCGTCAAAACCTAAACTCAAATTATGAACTATTAACTCTTTCCAATACTCCCAAATAGGATTTTCTTTTTCTTCTTCTTCAGGTTTTTCATTATTGAAACTTGCCAAATCTCCCCATTCAATCCACACTCCATTGTCCCAAGCACCCGGAGATTTTAATTTGCCTTCATCATCTAACAAATACCAATCCAAATGCTCATCAACTAAAACACTATCCTTTGAAGAATGATTGATAACTAAATCTATCATCACCTTTATATTGTTTTTTTTGCAATACTTCAAAAAATCTTTTAATTCTTTTTCAGCAATATCAGCCTCAGCACTTGAAAAGAAATTCTCATTATATTTGTAATAATCTTTCGCAGCGTATAAACTTCCGCTAAAACCCGGATAAGTAATAGGATTTATATAAATCCATTCAAAGCCCATGTTTTTAATTCTATCAATATGACTATACCAGTTAGAGATGTGCCCCAAAAGAGGAGGAAATAGATTGTAAATACAAGTCTTCATGTATATATTATATAAAATTAATACAAAAATACAACTAATAATTATTATCATTTATGTTTAGGAGCCATACATATTGCACGTTTTTTAGTTTAAAAAAAGCAGGTATTCCTTATAATTTAATTAACT
>NZ_CAKVGN010000003.1 GCF_934747485.1 uncultured Brachyspira sp.
AAGTTGAAAAACAGTTGGAAATTATATATAATTTAGCAAGAAAGGAGCTTTTTTAGTTATCTAGGACAGCCCCTAAATTAGCAATAAAAACAAAATATTTAAAAATAAAAAAGCCCTGCCATATTATAATATTAGCAGGACTATTAAAAAATATATATAATAATTAATTAATTTCTATTAATTTTTCTATAGTTTTTTCTAATAAATAAACTCCAACTCCAGTAGCTCCTTTAGCTAAATATTTTTCATTAGCTTCAGATATAGAAGTGCATGCTATATCCAAATGAGCCCATTTAGTTCCTTCAGTAAAGTATGAAAGAAACTGTGCTGCAGTAATAGTACCGGCATGTCTTCCGCCTGTATTTTTTATATCAGCCACATCAGATTTTATTTGCTCTTTGTATTCATCAAACATAGGGAGTTCCCATACTCTTTCATAAGTATCATCGCCAGCCTCTTTAATAGCCTTAGATAATTTTTCATCTGTAGAAAGTAAACCAGTAGCATGTCTTCCTAAAGCTATAGAACAAGCACCTGTTAATGTAGCTATATCTATTATATAATCAGGTTTATATTTTTCTATTCCATAAGCAAGAGCATCGGCAAGTATTAATCTTCCTTCAGCATCTGTACTAATAATTTCAACAGTAACACCATTATACATTTTTAATATATCGCCTGGGTTAATAGCACCGCTTCCTGTTTTATTATCAGTTAAAGGACAAATAGCTGTAACATTAGCATCAAGCTCCATATCAGAAGCCAAGAATAAAGCTCCACACACTGCAGCTGCACCTGCCATATCATCTTTCATTCCAAGCATGCTGTCAGCAGGCTTCAAACTCATTCCGCCTGTATCAAATGTTATGCCTTTACCAACCAATACTATATTTTTCTTAGCTTTAGGCTTTTTATATTGCATACAAAGCAGTCTTGGCGGATTCTTACTTCCAGCATTAACACCTAATATTCCATTCATCTTTAATGTCTTTAATTGTTTCTCATCTAATACAACAGCAGTGATTTTTTTCTTTTCAGCAATCTTTTTAGCTCTATCTACAAAAGTTAAAGAATTGATAGTATTGCTAGGCTCATTAACCATATCTCTCGCCCAACAAATATGCTCAGATATATTAGAGGCAACATTAATTGCATTTTCAGTATCTTTCTTATGGTCAGAAACAAGTAAAATATTATTAATGTTATTTTTTTCTTTAAGTCTTTTCTCTCCAAAATAATAATCAAAACTATAAGATGCTAAAAACATTCCTAAACAAAACTGTATATAAGATTCCTCAGAACCGATTTCAGCAAATAATTCTGCCATATCTACTTCTATATCAGATATATGAAGCTGATTCATTATTCTTATTAAAGAAGCACCGGCATTTTTCCAAGTTTCATAAATATAGTTTTTTACTTCCTTATAAGTAATATAAATCACTCTCGTATTGCTCGAAAAAGCAAATGCAAATGGAGTTGATATGGTGTAATATTTGTCTTTTACTAAACTGTTAAATAATTTTATATACTCATCATTAAATGTGCAAACTTTAGGTTTTTCTTTTTCAACCTTAACAAAGATTGCAACTGTATCTTTTTTTATAAAATTGCTTGTGTGTTTGAGTTTCATCGATATGTCCTTTACGAATTCTATGATGATATCTATTATATATAATGTTTATTTTATGTCAATTAATTAATTTTTAAATTTACATAATCAACAGATAAATCATTTTGAGTTTTAGTTATCACCAATTTATATCTATCTCCATTATGAGTATAAATCTCAGCTAAGCTCTCGCCATTAGAATCTTCTATTCTCTCTGTTTCTAATGCAATGTTGCAGTTGTCTAAATTTTTAAATATACTGCTTAAAGACACATCAATATTGTTTGTAATATTAAGTGTAATCTGTTCTATTTTCTTTTGAGAGATAAATACATTGATTTGTGCATTGTTTTCATATATGTTAATATTTTTATTTAAAATATTATTGTTAATCATATTTTTATCTATATCAAATAAATTAGATAAATCATCAAGTGAAGTAGTAAAAGAGAGAGAAGCTAAGGACTTTATCTCCCCATTTACACAATAAAGTATATCGCTGTAAGAAAAAGGACGGACCATATTTTTTTTATCATACACAGTTTTATTTTTATGTATGATGTTTAGTATCATTATACCAAATATTATAAAACATATTAATACTACAAACTTTACGAATCTCATTAATCTACAATAACATCAACTTAAAATATTTTAATTTATTTAATAAATTTTTATTTATTTATTTTCTATAAGCGATATATCATTAACTTCTTCAACAGAAAATAATGGCATGTCTCCTGCATTATAATATTCAGGCTGAACAGTAAAAGTTAAAGAACTTCTAAACTTCTGATAATTCTCAGCTTCTACCACTATATCTAAATTAATATCTATCTTCTTATTAGAATCAGTTTTTTGCGGCATAAAACAAAACATATATTTACCAGCCACATTTTTAGCAACTATAGCAGGGTTTGGGAAATTAACTCCATATCCCTTTAATAGAGTGTTATTGCTAAACATATAAACCTTAGCACTCTCTATTCTGTCAGTATTATTAGAAGCAAATAAATTACCCATTATGCTCGGATAAGTAATATAATAGCCGCTTTCTTCTATAACAGGTATAGTATCAGAAGAAGTATTACTTTCCCTTCTTTTTGTAACAACCTCACAAGCTTGAGATATTATATTTAAAACTTCTTTATTATTTTCTATAGGGTCTTTATAACTGTATAATACCCCCCTCGCACTTGTAACATATTCTGGTTTTACTCTATTTAATGTATATGCAATAATATCCATACGCATATTGCTATTAACTGGAATGTTTTTTTTCTGTAAATATGCATCTGCCAACTTAGAAACTTTTTGTTCCATTAGGTTTACTAAATACATAATCAAACTCCTTAAACTTTATATTACATTATACAAAATTATATATTATTTGTCAAAATAAATACGTGTAAAAATGAAAGGGCTAAACTAATAGTTAAGCCCTATCAAAACTAGTAATAATATAAATTTATTTACATATTATTAAGTCTGTTCAATACTTCTATATAAGCCTCTTCTATAGAACCTAAATCTCTTCTAAATCTATCTTTATCTAATTTTTTTCCAGTAGCCTTATCCCAGAAGCGGCAAGTATCTGGTGTAATTTCGTCTGCCAAAAGTATTTCGCCTTTTGAGTTCTTGCCAAACTCTACTTTAAAATCTACCAAAGTAATTCCTATTTTATCTAAAGCTTCTTTTAATAAATTATTTACTTTAGAAGTTACTTCATATATATATTTTAATTCATCATAAGTAGCAAGTTTTAAAGCAACAGCATGATGGTCATTAATAAGCGGATCGCCGTATTCATCATTTTTATAACATATCTCAAAAATAGTATTAGGCGGAACTGTACCTTCTTCTATGCCAAGTCTTTTAGCCATAGAACCAGCTATTAAATTTCTCACTATCACTTCTAATGGGAATATTTGTACTCTCTGGCAAAGCTGTTCTCTGTCAGATATCTTTTCTATAAAATGCGTCTTAACTCCATTTTTCTCTAACATCTTAAAAAGTAAAGTAGTAATCTCATTATTCATAACGCCTTTATCTTTTATAGAACCTTTCTTCTCACCGTTAAAAGCTGTAGCATCATCTTTGTAATAAACTATTATCTCATCAGCATTATCAGTAGAATAAACCTTTTTGGCTTTACCTTCATAAATCATTTCTTTTTTTTCTTTAGACATAACCTATACTCCTGTTTTATAAAAACGATTATTTATTATATACCCTTTTTTATTATTTTACTATATCTTTTTTATTGTATTTTTTTATTAACATTAATATGTAAAATTATTTTAAAGTTTTCTCTAATAGCTTGCATATATTATTAATTAAAACATCTTTATCTATATTCTTATCTTCTTTTATCCAATGATATATTATAGAAACAAGACCTCCGGATATGAATTCTTGTATTACTATATTATCTTCATTTTTTAACCATTCATTTAAATACCCTAATAAAATCTTGTGAAGAAGTGATATAAATAAAAGAGTATTGTTATAATTAACTAATGAAGTATTAAAATATTGTTTATTATTGTCAAAATAGTTTATTATTTTCTCTATTATTTTTCTGTAGTTCTTTTTAAAATTATAGATTAAATTATCATCTCTCAATTCTTTTATAATATCTTCTTTTATATCTTCTATGATGCTATTTAAAAGTTCTTCTTTATTGTTGTAATGGTCATAAAAAGTAACTCTATTAATCATAGATTTTTCGCATATTTCTGTAACTGTGATATCGTTAAAAGAGTGAGTTTTAAAAAGTTCGAGTAAAGATTCTTTTAATAATTTTTGAGTTTTTATGATTCTCAAATCTTTTTTATTTTCTTCTATCATAGTTAGATTATACTGAAACAATTATATTTTGTCAAAATTTAGTTTTCATGTTTTTTATTATTTGCAGGGCTTTGACTCCTGCGAAGCGTGCCCGTAGGGTAGCACTCCCAGTTATTTTGCGACCGAAGGAAGTGCCCTTGCGGCGTGCCACAAAGAACCAAAAAGGCTGCATTAAAAAAACTAACTTTTAAGCATATCCAAAATCATATATTATTTTATGTTAATACATATTACAACATATAACTTGCACTTTTTGCAACTTTTTGCGGCGGGAAAAAGTTGAAGAAAAAAATTCTATGACAAACTATATTTGTTTTAGTATAATTAAAGATTTAGTTAATTAAATTTTTACAATATACCTAGTGGTTTAGCTTTTCAGTTTTTTTATTTATATATCTTTTATTATTTATTAGTTATAAAAAATCGATATATTTGCATTAATGAAATACATAGATTTTTTAAATAAAATAAGTTGGATTAAAGGTTTTAAGAATTGCTATTATTTTTTTCAGATGCATGTTTCATTTTAGCAAATGCAATAAAACAAAAGATCATTTCGATAAGTACAAATACCGCATATAAAAACATACATACCATAGAAACAGCATACATAATTCCTGCAACCAGTGCTCCCCAACGAACTTTAAGTGCCCATCCAAGCCAATTAAATATGACAGCAATACCAACGCATACTGTATGTGGCATTACTAATGCAGCAGCAAGCCCAGCACCAATAATTTCAGCCCCATCCTTAGACATAATAAAGTTATTTGTAAAATAAAAAATTAGATATATTAAATAAAGTGTTCCGATAATGCTTGAAGCTAATAATAATTTGCTTTTTTTCATTTAAATAACCTCAACTGTATTAAAATATTATATTTTTATTAATTAAATGATTCTCTTTCTCCATTAGAATATACAATAGAATCTACTTCGTATTCAAAAATCAAATCTGAATATTTTTTACTGTATAATTTAGTATGACTACTCATAAATTCATTGATATCCATACCTAAATTCGAATATGTTACCGTACTGCCAACAGCAATGTTTTTTCCAGTAAAGTCACATGTAAGAGATATTATATGTTTACCAAATAAATCTTTTATTGTTAAAACACCAGAAACACCTTTTATATCTTTATCAGAGTTGTTAGAAACTTCAATAATTAGTTGCACTCTTGGAAAAAATCGTCCAGCATAAATATCTTCAGGTATATTCTTTTTATCTACCACATTAACTTTAACTGGTGCATTATTGACTTGATATGCAATTGCATTTTTTGTAACTCCCACATTATTGACTTGCTCCCCGTAACCGCAAGTTATTAAAGATAGAAACATTGTTGTTACTAAAATTAACGAAAGAAATCTTTTCATTTTATATTCTCCTTAAAAAATTTATTTTTATTTACAATGCTTATTTAGATTATATGTATATTATGTATTAATAAATAATTTATGTAATTTTTTCATTTTTTTAAGATCTCCTTTGTTTAAAATAAAAAACTATATCTATAGTCATTATTTTTTGATGCAATACCAAAAGAAAAGATATTAAGTATTATTAATAATAAATAGTTGATTAATTTACTGTAGACTGTAGACTGTAGACTGTAGACTGTAGACTGTTTAGATAAAAGTTTAAATATAACATGTAATTTAGTATAATATATTTTTTTTTATATGTCAACAAAAATATGAAAAAATAACATATTTGTTGGTAAAGATTAACCAAAAAGGCTGCATTTTTTAGCTAAAATATTGGTATTACTTCTTTTATAAATATTTATCAAATACAAAGCTAAAGCATTTGCGTTTTTTGCAACTTTTTTGAGCGACAAAAAAGTTGAATAAAACAAAAAATTACATTGTAAAATATAGTTGTTTAACATATCTTAAAAGAATTTAAGTTTTTTGCTTGTGGTGGCTTTGCCCCCACGCCCCCAGTTCTTTTACCGAGTAGGTACCTTTCGGTATTGGTATAAAAGAACCAAAAGAACTACATTTTTTAACTTAAAATTTTGGTATTATTTCATACTTGATACATATTCTTAATATATAAATATAAAGTAATATAGTTGTTATATATATTAATAATAATGTAATTTATTTTAAATATAATTTACAAAAATAAAAATATGTAGTTTATCATACAATAGTAATTTTTCTGTACTTGATATAATAATAATCATAAATAAAATATAAACTATAATAATAATGAGGTTTTGTACAAAAGTGTCAAAAAAATTATTATATTATTTTACCGCATTTTTATTTTTATTAAGCAGTTCCATATACTCGCAAACCAATGCTCAAATACTCTCTTATGCAGAGTATATTGAAAGAATAAAAAATATAATACCAGAGATGAAATTAACAGCCATACAAGAGAGTAATGCTTATAATAATCTAACCAAAGCAAAAAGCTCCGGAGATGTTAAGTTTGATTTGCAGGCAGGGGCAATAGGCACACAAAAACATTTTGATGAATATAATATTATACCAACATCAGACTTTATGCATAACGGTATGAGAATAGGTGCAGGTTTCAGCGGACTTATACCATATTCAGGCACAAGATGGTCAGTAAAAATACAGCATGACAGCTATTTTGGTGATTTAAAAATGGGAGAGGTAGAAATACCTGTAGATACACCGCTCGGTACGGTTGTAGGAAGACTTCCTAATTTAAGCACAAACAATTTTAAATATTACGCCCCAAGCATAGAAATACAAATAGCTCAGCCAATATTAAGAGACTTTTTTGGTAAGTTGGATATGTACCCAATAAAGGATGCAGAATATCAGCTTACAATAGCAAAACTAAAAAGAATAATAGATGACAACAGCGTATTAACATCATATCAGAAAATATATTATCAGTGGATTATGTCTCAAAAACTAATTAAACTCTATGATGAAATGATTAGAGAGGCTAAGGCTTTTGAAAATCAAATATACAAAAGATACACAAGCGGCGTAATAGATAATGATGCCTATCAAAATGCAAGAAGACAAACACTTAAATATAGAGAAGCAAGAAACAAGTCAGAGTTAATTTTAAAAAAGATAATTAGAAACATACAGTTTTTTATACCAGAAGAGAATGTTGAGCCTAATGAAGATGATTGGGAGAATATGCTTGAAACTTCAATTAATACAAAAATAAATGTGGTGCCATTTTTGGAGAGTGCTCAGGGGCAAATGGCTTATCAATTAAAATTAAGAAGCGAATATGCATTATCTATAATGAAAAATAATTCTCTTCCAGATTTATCTATAGTTGGAAGTGTATCATTATCCACTTTAGATGACAGTGGTTATTTTAATTCTTTTTCAACTATGACGAATGTTGAATATTTTGTGGGTTTAATGTTTTCTTATCCTATAGGGGGAAGAGATGCTAAAGCTAAGATGGAAGATGCATACAATGCTTTAACAGCAGTTACTGCAGATTTTGACAGGGTAAACAGAGATTTTGATGTGCAGATTGGTACTTATTATGATGAGTTTGAAGCGTATAAAAAAATGCTCGAAGATAAAAAACTTGAAGTACAGGCTTTATTCTCGAGAGTGAGAACTCAAAATGAAAGGTTTAGGCAGGGAAGGCTTCCTGTTGATGAGATAATTAATGCAAGATTAGATTTAGTAAATGCTCGGGCAGAACTTCTTAATTTGGAATATATGATAATAAGCACAGTGATGGATTATAATTCGCTTGTGCTTCTTAACAACTAAAAACATAATAAAACTCGAGGTATTATTAATAAAGAGGTATTATGGATAAAATTGTAGAACTATTTGCTAAAAACAGATTATTAGTAAATGTAATAATATTAATCACTATAGCAGTTGGTATGTTTTCTTATACTGCTATAAAAAAAGAGGCTTTCCCTTCTACAAACTTTGATGTAATGATAGTGCAGGTGATATATCCCGGTGCTTCGCCGGAAGATGTTGAGCAAAATGCTATGATACCTATAGAAGATGAGCTTCAAACTATAGCGGGTATTGATGAGTTTTATTCTATAATGATAGAAAATGCAGGTATTCTTACAATTAGAATAGACATGAAGATAAAAGATACAAGACCTATAAAAGATGAAATATTTAGAAGACTTCAAAATGCTCCGAATGTATCTAAAGATGTTACAGAGATAAAAATTACAGAGGCTAATGCTAATAGGCTTCCAATATACAATATAGGAATAAAGTTTAAAGAAGGCATGGAAGGCACAGAAAAAGAGCTTTATGATATATCAAAAAGATTTGAAAAAGAGCTTAAATATGTTGATGGAGTAGCCACCGTTGAAGTATATGGAAGAACAGACCCAGAAATTCAGATTATAGCAGACCCATATAAACTTCAAGAATACTATACGTCATTAAGCGAAATAGTGCAGGCATTATCTTTAAGAAATGTGAGGCTTACAAGCGGAAGTATGAAGCCGGACGAAAGCGATGGGCTTGATGCCAACAATAAATTATTAGTTACAACAGGGCAATTTCAAGACCCTCTGTCAATCACCAATGTTATAGTTCGCTCTATATTCAACGGAAAGCCTATAAGAATAGCAGACGTTGCAAGAGTGGAAGAGATGTTTGTTGATAAAACTGTGTATATGAGAGTGAATAAAGAAAATGGATACTCTATAAACATAGTAAAAAAAGAAGATGCTGATATATTAAAAACAATAGAAAATGTTAATGCTTACTTTGAAAAAAATAAATCCACTATTCCAAGCAATATAGAAATAGTTCCTATGTTTGACAACTCAAGAACTATCAATGACCTTCTTAATGCTGTATCATCAAATATCATCACTGGTTTTATTATTATATTTATAATACTAATAATATTTTTAGATTTTAAGAGTGCAATATTTACTTCTCTCGGAATGCTTATTGTTATATCAGTTTCTTTGATATTTATGACATACTCTGGAATTACATTTAATATTATATCTCTTGGAGGGCTTATTACTGTACTTGGTATGATTGTAGATAACTCTATAGTTGTATCAGAAAATATATTTAACTTTCACCAAAGAGGTTTTAAAGGTTTAGATGCCACAAAGAATGCTGTTCATGAAGTATTTATGCCTATGCTTATATCAACGCTCACAACAGTTGCTTCTTTTGTGCCTATTCTTTTTGTGGGCGGCACTATGGGAAGGCTTCTTAATCAATATCCTAAGGTTGTAATAATAGCTTTAATTGCAAGTATATTTCAGGCTGTATTGATACTTCCAAACAATTTAATAACTAATGAAGAATTAACAGGCATAAAAAAGAAAAAAAGATTTAATTTTAAAAATCCTCTTGATTTTGATAAAGATAAATTGTTTGATAAGCTAAAAATACCTTTTGTTAAATTTTTGAAACTTACTCTCAAACATAGATATTTAGTATTAATATTTTTTATAAGCATATTTATTATAAGCATATTTATATTTAAAATAGTATTTTCTCAATTTATACTTGTTTATGATACTAGTGCTGATGTTGTTGTTATTAATATGGATGCAGGTGTTGGAGCTCCATTATATAAAACAGAAAAATATTTAAGTGAAATAGAGGACATTATTTATAAAACAGTAGATACTAATGATATGATTGCAGTTTATAGTTTACTTGGAAAGCAATTAGACAAAAACACTGTTGATATTTCTGAAGAGATGGACAATCTTGCAGGAACAATTATATATTTAGTGCCTGCAAACAACAGGAAAAAAGTAGCATACGATATAGCAGATGATTTGGAGAAAGCAGTTGAAGAGGCTGGTCTTAGAGATGAATTAGCACTTCTTACAATACATACAAAACTCCCTATAACACCCGGTAAAGCTGTGGATGTGAAAATAATAGGAAATGACACTGAAAAAGTTAAAGAAGTAAAAGACAAAATAAAAGCACACTTATTAACATTAGAGGGCGTTATAAACTATGATGATGATGACAAGATTGGTATGGAAGAGCTTAGAGTGTTATTTGATTATGACAGAATGAGCGAGCTTGGTGTAAATGTGGCTTATGCTGCAAGAGAATTAAGGGCTGCATATTCTGGAATAGTTGCCACTTCCATTCAGCAATTTGAAAACAAGCTTGATTTTAGAGTGCGAATGGATAAAAAATACACTTACGACACTAATGTATTAAATAATTTATATATGCCAAGCACATACGGAAGACTTATACAATTAAAAGATATAGCAACAATAGAAGTTACAAATAATCAATCAAGCATAAGGCACTACAACGGTAAAAAATCTATAACCCTAACAACTGATATAGTATTAGGAAAAACTACTGCTATAAGAGTAACAGATTCTGTTCAGAAATTCTTTGATTCTATTTCTAAAGATTATCCTAATATAACTATAGAGTTTGGAGGCGAAGTAAAAGAAACTAAAGAGCCTATGAAGAGCATAGCATACGGATATGTTGTAGCTATTATAGCAATATATTTAATACTTCTATTACAATTCAATAAATTTGTTCAGCCGCTTATGATACTTGGAATAATACCTTTTGGGGTTGTGGGGGTTATATTAGGTTTTGCTGCTCATAGAATGCCTATGTCATTTGTAGGAGCTGTTGGTATAGTAGGGCTTGCGGGAGTTGTTGTTAACAATGGTATTATAATGGTTGACTTAATAAACAGAATATTAGAAGAAGGAAACATACAATCAAAACAAGATGTATTTAATGCTGTAATTGAAGGGGCAGGAGATAGGTTTAGAGCAATATTTTTAACTACAGTTACTACAATATTTGGGCTTCTTCCTACAGTTTATGGAATTGGCGGCAATGCAGATTTAATTGTACCTATGGTTATGGCTATGGCTTATGGTCTTTTATTTGCTTCGCTTTTAACATTAATATTTTTGCCGAGCTTATTTATGATATCTGTAGATTTAAAATTAGTAAAAGTGAAGTACAAATAATTTTTATAATATTAATTTGAGTGTATACTGAAACAACTACATTCTCTCAATTTCTGCACATTATAGAGAAGTTATCAACTTTTTTGTCGCTCAAAAAAGTTGCAAAAAACGCACATACTATATCTAATTCTTTAGGAGTATATATAAAATGTAGCATAAACACTATATTTTGGTTAAAAATGCAGTTCTTCGCGAAGTGTGCCTGAAGGGTAAAAAGTTTGGCGAGGTACGCACAGCGTAGCTACGGAAAAAAGGACAACAAAAAAATTAACATACATCTTAAAAATTTGCTATTTCAACCGCACGGTGAACCGAATTATGTTTAAAAATTGATATTATATTATACTTTTTCTACATTTCAAAATAATGTTCTGCGTGCGTTTTTTAGATTTTTTATGATTAGTAGTTAAAAATATGTAATTTAATACATTTTATTATAGAAAAAATAAAAAATTATAAAAAAAAATAAAAAAATGCTAAACCAAATTTAAGTTTATGCCGATAGAGCCGAGAATTAATATATAGAAAAACGAAGGTCCAAAGATTTGGCGGTCTCGAACCTTTCGTTTTTATTATTAATTGATAAACCATATTTTGGTATTTTTATTTGCAGATAAGAATACCCAGAGAGTTTATGACTTATCAAAACCTTAATTTGTTTAAAATCTCGGAAAGTCATAAATTCTCTTTAATATTTTTTGCCAATTAGGCACGGATGCCTTTTTGAATAAATTATCAGGGAGGATGACGATGATCATCAATAACAATATCAGTGCAGTAAATGCACAACGTACTTTAAAATTTAGGAATGTAGACCTTGCTAAAGATATGGCTTCTTTATCTTCTGGTTTAAGAATTAACAGAGCTGGAGATGATGCTTCTGGTTTAGCTGTATCTGAAAAAATGCGTACACAAATTCGCGGTTTACGTCAAGCTGAAAGAAACACTCAGGATGGTATCTCTTTCATTCAAACTACTGAAGGCTACCTTCAAGAAAGTCAAGACATCTTACAAAGAATTCGTGAATTAGCTGTACAATCTGCTAACGGTATCTATACTGATGATGACAGAATGCTTATCCAAGTTGAAGTTTCTCAATTAGTAGATGAAGTTAACCGTATTGCTAGTCAGGCTCAATTCAATACTCTTAATATGCTTACTGGTAGATTTGCTGACCCTAATGCCGGCGGTAACCCTGCTGCAAGTATGTGGTTTCACATGGGAGCTAATATGGACGAAAGAAGAAGAGTTTATATAGGCACTATGACTGCTGCTGCTTTAGGTTTACAAAACACTGCTGATGGTACTAGCCTTTCTATTTCTTCTATTGACAGTGCTAATACTGCTATAGGTTTATTAGATGAAGCTTTAATGAAAGTTTCTAAACAAAGATCTAATCTTGGTGCTTATCAAAACAGATTAGAGCTTACTGCTCAAGGTTTAATGATAGGTTATGAAAACACTATGGCTTCTGAAAGCAGAATAAGAGATACTGATATGGCTGAAGCTTCTGTTAAATTTGCTAAAGATCAAATACTTAGTCAAACTAACTTAGCTATGCTTGCTCAAGCTAACACTATGAACCAAGGCGTATTACGTTTAGTTCAATGATAATTTTTATTGATTGATTAAAAAAAAGCTGTTCTCAAAACGAGAGCAGCTTTTTTATTACTATGTGATTTTTAAATAATTTTTTATTTATTGTTTGTTTTCTTTTACCAAATATATCATAGGTACACTTATAATAGTTACTGCATATTTTACAAAGAAATTAAATACAAATATTCCAACTAAAGCCTCAAAAGGTAATGCTCCATAAAATGCTATCGCTACAAACAATAAATTATCAACAGGTATACTAAAAGCATTACTAATCAAGACTCTAAGCCATTGATATCTTTTAGTGATTTTTGTTACAAAGAAATGATATATCTCTGTATCAACTAATTCTGCTATTGTAGAGCCAACAATTGAAGCTATTGATATTCTAAGCACTGGGCTTAATGTTAATTGAAAAGATTCATTAAATTGCCAACTGCTGTCTGCTGGTATATTTGATATTATGTAAAAATAAATTGGTGTAAATATATTGATTATAGCTGAAACTAATATAAGTTTTTGTGTATTTTTTTTACCTATTGTTTTATGAGACATATCTCTTATTGTGAAAGCTAAAGGATAGAGAAAAGTTCCTCCATCTACAGCTAAATTTAATACATTTGCTATCTTTACGCTTGCTATATTTGATATCATCTGGCAAGCTATATAAGAACCAATAATGATTATGCTAATAAATGAAATTTGGTATTCGTAGTTTTTTTCCATAGTTTTTTCCTTTATTTATTATAATAATAAAATAGATATTTACTCTGTATTTTCGATGAGTTTTCAGAAAGAAAATGTTGTTTGATTATTTTTTTAATTATTCTTTTAAGGTTACTTCATCTATAAGCCTAATAAGTTCATTAGACCTTGATACTATGCTTTCTTTAAAAGCAGAGAGAGTATCCTCTCCGGCTTTAGTATTTTTTAATTCTCTTTTAAAAGCATCAGCGATATTAAGACAAGCAAGTATAGCTATAACATCTCTTGGCTGTTTATCACCATAAATTTCTGATATCTCTTTCATACTTTCATCAACAAATGATGCCAACTCTTTTAAGTATTCAATATTTTCTTCATCATATTTAATACTCAAATTTCTTCCAAATATATTAACCTCTAAATTGCTTCCCATAATATTTCCTAATTATTATTTAGAGTCATCATCAAAGAAGAAATCCTCATCATCGTCGTCTCCAAACATATACTGATCTTCCTCATTAACATCAAAATCATAAGAAGAATCATTATTGTCTTGATGGCTTACTTCTTTATATTCTTCTTCAATAGTCTCTATATTATCATTATTATCATTTATATCTGAGTCCCAACTTGCATCATAAGCACTAGAAAAAGGGTCCTCATCTTCATTTACTTTTACATTAGCAACATTATTATAATTAGAGTTTTTATTATTATATTCTTCTTTTTTAACATCATCTTCTGATTCGGAAGCAAAGCTTTCTTCCACTACAATATTTGATTTTAATTCTTCTAATTGTGCTTCTTTATCTTCTATAACATTTTCTGCAGCAGAGCTATTTTCAATGCTTTCTTTAATTTTTTTAATATCTAAATCAGTAATATTATTATCTGTATTTTGTTTATCAGAAATATTATCATCTATCATAGCCTTGTCTATTTTGCTAATTAAGCTAAATACACTGCTTTGAACTTCTTCATTTTCTTTTTTAATATTATCTATATTGCTGCTTATAGTTTGAAGCTCTTTTTTAAGATTATCATTTTCTTCCATAAGAGTTAAACAATCTTTTTCAAACCTTTCTATATTTGTTTTAAGACTGTCTCTTTCTATTTTTGTAGCTTCTAACTCTTTTAATAAATTATCTTTTTCTTTTAGTATATTATCTCTCTCCTCCTTGAGAGAGATATAGTTATTATTAATATTTCTTTTATCCGTTTCTAATATAGTTTTATCTTCTTTTAGAGATTGCAATTGGGATTGTAATTCATTTATATTATTTTGCAGATTTTCTTTTTCTGAGACTAGTTCATTAATACTTTTATGCAAAGCATTTTTTTCTGATGAGAGGACTTTCCATTCTTCTAATAACTCTTTTACTTTGTTTTCTAATACACTAAACTCTTTCAATTTCTTCCCCCAATAGCATAGTATAAAAAATTATATCACATATAATGCAATTGTCAATTTTTTATTTATATGATAAAATTAAACAAATAAAATAAAACTTAATAAAACGTATATAATGAAAAAACTAATATTTATTCTTCTTGCTATTCTTAATTGTTTAGCACTAAATGCACAATCTCCATATTCCGAGAAAGAACAGAAATTATTAAAAGGAATAGTAAATGTTTGGCCGTATATAGGTTTAGAGCCTATTAGACCAACTACATCATATATACCTTATGACTATATACATGAAAGCTATAAGAGGGATAATCCAGACCCGAGGATTTTCTCTTCAAGGTTATTATATGAATTATCAACTATAGAGCTTCATATGAATACTGTAATTGGGGTGAACCTAAAAAACGGCAACTTTTCTATGCCTAACATGTATCTTTCTGTGGGCAAAAGTTTTCATTATGATTGGATATTTTCAGCTACTCCTTTTGTAACACTTTCAAGTAAATTAAATGTGTTTAGTGAAAACGGAAAAGTTAATGCTAATGGAAACATAGAAGTTTATGATGCTGGTATAGAAACAGTAACATTAACAAGGCTTTTACTATCTTTTAGAATGAAGGCTGTTAATGACATTAATGAATCTACTTTTATGCTTTTGCCTTCTGTGGTTGATAGTTCTCTTGAAAGTTTTGAAGATGTTCCTCATTGGTATTTACCGAGGGTAAACAATGCTATGGGTTTTAGAACTGGATTTATTGGGCATTATTATGAGCTTTCCTATTCTCAAGGGTTTACTGAAAACTCTTCTCCTTTGGCTGCGGTTTTTAAAATTAATGGAGATTATTTCAAAGTACAGTTTTTATATCAGTACAATAAAAAATCTTCTCTCTCTCCGGAAGCTTTTGATAAAAACAATATTAATTACAATTTAGAAAACGATTATACTCATCATATAATACAGCTTTATGCTATGGGAAGAGTGCCTTTCTTAGATAATCAGCTTTGGCTTAATATGCTTGGAGAATATACTTGGAGAGACAATGATGCTCATTATTTAAGGTTTGAATTAGGGCTTGAATGGAAAATGCTTAATATTGCTATACGTCCTTTGTTTTACATACCTGTTGAGCATGATAATGATAAAAACAGATTTGATAAAAGTAAGGATTTATTTTGTTTAGAATACAGTGCTTATGTAAAATTTGACCCTATTTACTTTGGTTTTCAAGGCTCTACAGACGGAAGGTACTATATTGCTATGAAAGCTTTATTTTAATTTCTAAATTTATAAAAAAATTTCACACCGCACGGTGAACAAACTTTTTTTCATTTAACTAATTATAAGTTTAAATTTAATTAAATAATAAAGTCTGCTAACCGTGCGTTAAATAGATTTTTTATTTAATTAAAAGCTTGGGCGGGTGTTAACATTTCTAAATAGTCATTAAAAAATAATTTAAGTTAAAAATTTAATAAAACGTTATGAGTATAAAGGGCGGGGATTCTAAATAAATTTTTAAAGAATCTATAATATAATAATTATTTACGCATTCAAAAAATTTATTAACACACTCATTATATATATTTTATTTTCCTGAACCGCCTGTTATTCCCCTTACTAAAAACTTCCTAAATATTACAGCAAGCAATGCAGGAGGAAATATTGCCAAAAGTCCTGCCGCTGTCGTTATACCATATTGTATGCTATCTTTTGAAACAAACTCAGATGCTACTATTGATATAGGCTTCGTATTTGCTGAACTTGCTAAAATAAGAGGTATTTGAAATTGTCCCCAAGACATTAAAAATACAAGCAGAAAAGCTGATAAAATAATAGGTGCTGATATAGGAATCATCACTCTTAATAAAACATCAATTTCATTACATCCGTCTATATAAGATGCCTCTTCTATTTCAACAGGTATTGTTTCAAAGTAATTTGATATCATCCAAGTATTAATAGGCAAGAATGAAGTTACATATATTAAAGACAAAGAAAATAAATTATCAAGCAACGATAAAAGCGAAAACATTCTATAAAGAGGTATAATAGTTGTGAATACTGGTATTGCCATAGATATTAATATTAATGTTTTTATAATACTTCTGCCTTTAAATTTCATTTTTGATATGGCATAAGCACACATTATTGAACAAGGCAGACATAAAAATATTGTTATAAAAGCTGTTTTTATAGAATTAAGTATTCCTATAAAAAACATTTTTGACTGTCTATCTGAGGCTGTAAATAATTTCAAATAGTTATCTATTGTAGGTTCTTTAGGCAAGAAATTAGATGTATTTTTAAACATCTCATATTCCGGGGTGAAACTTACAATAATAGCCCAAATAATAGGACCTAAAACTACTATTATAAAAAATACTATAGATAAATAATATAAAAAACTTAATCTTTTACTTTTTTTCTTTTTCATAAAATATATATATTCTACACTTATAACCATTTAGCATTGTAATACCAATTTCAATGCCATATATCTTTCTGATACTGATTTAACGTTTACCTATTTCCTCTTTTGCACACATACTAATACTGTAAATATCAAGCAAATCATTATATGCATTTATTCCAATATTATTCAATAACTCTAAACTTTCTTTTTTCTACCTTCACTACTTTTTGAACATAATAACAACCACCGCAATTTTATATTATATTAAAAATACACTTTTGCAATCAAAAATTATTATATATAATCAATTTTTCTTGACATAGCTCTTATATATAACATTCCTAAAATACCTGCAATAATCATTATTAAATATGTTAAAGCACTTCCTCGTCCAAAATCTAAGAAAGAAAATGTAATCATATAATCCTCAAGAAGTATAGTTTTTCCTAAGTTACTATACCCCGAAATAGCCACCACTTCATCAAATACATTTATTGCTGATATAGATGTAAATGTTAGTATAATGCCCAAAGCAGGCATTAAAAGCGGTAAAGTAACCCTAGTAAACATTTGAACTTTATTAGCTCCATCAATACTCGCAGCATCATAAACCACATCTGGTATAGCTCTCATGGCTGAAAGAAGAATGATAGAACAAAAAGGTATATTTCTCCATGCTATAACTATTCCTATTATAAGCATTAATGAATATCTATTTGATAAGTACTGTATAGGTTCATCTATAAAATTGAGATTATATAATATTTTATTAAAGAAACCATATCCTGGGTAGAATATCCATTTCCAAAGTATGCCATTAACTACTGGAGGCAATGCCCAAGGTATCACAGCTATAGCCATCAAAATATTTTTTAATCTGCTTTCAAAGTTTAATATACTTGCAAATAAAAGTCCAAATACTATGCATATAACAACAACTATAATCATAATCATTATACTGTTTTGAAGCGAATACCAAAAATCAAAAGATTTCAAAGTTACTATATAATTATTAAATCCGATAAAAGCAGTATCTTTAGGGGCAGTCAGTTTCATCTTTCTAAGACTATAAAAGAATGTAACTATTATAGGATAAACAACAAAAACCACCATGATTATAAATGACGGTAAAATTAATAAATAAGGTAAAGTCTTACTTTTTTTCATAATCCAAAAATATTATATAATTCTTATATAAAGAATAAAAAATTTATTAAAAATAGTAAAATAAATAATTATATATTGTAAATATAATATAAGGCATCACTTAAAAAAGCAATGCCCTATTTTTTATAACATTTAATTAAGAATTAATTATCTTGCAACCAATTCTTTTATTTTTGTATCCATTGCATTAAATGCTTCTTCTGGAGTTTTGGCACCTAATACCATTTCATTAACTGCATTGAATATTGCTGTAGTCATTTCTGAATAATAGCTAGGAACACCTTTTGGGAATGGGCTTGATATTAAAGTAGATTCTTCAAGTAAAGCACCTGTATTTTTAAGTTTGCCTTCATTTATAAGCTCTTCCATAACAGCTGTTCTTGTAGGCATTGTATTTTGTACATAATTTAATTGTTTTTGTATTTCTGGAGAATTAAACCATTTTACAAATTTCATTGCTGCTTCTTTGTTTTTTGACAATTTTATCACACCAACACCCTCTGGTAAAGCAAAAGTTTTTGGTGAAGGACCAGTTGCACCGGGAAGCAATATAGGTATAACATCGCCTACAACCTGAGATTCATTAGGGTCTTGTACTCTGCTTACAAATGAAGTAGGACCTACTATAAAGCTAGCCTCTCCAGAGTTAATTCTTCTATAAGCGTCCATACCTGTAGAAGTTTTGCAAGCTGGGTCTATTAAATTATCAACATTTATCATTTGATTAATGAATTGTAAAGCTCCTAATACTGCATCTTTATTTAAAGTACCATCTTCATTAAATACTACTCCGTATTTTGAATAAGCCATCCATATTAATGAAGTTGTACAAGATTCATCAGCATTTAAAGGCATAGAGAAAGGATATTGAGTTACACCAGCAGCTTTTATAGCTTTCAAAGCAGCATAAACATCATCCCAAGATTTTGGAGCTTCAGTTATGCCAGCAGATTCAAAGTGCTTTTTATTATAATAAGCCAAACGGAAATCATTAGCATAAGGAAGAGCTAAAACTTTACCTTCTATTATAAAAGGCTGTATAGAAGGCATAGCATCAATTTCTTCTTTGCTTAATTCTATAGGTTCAAGCCAATCAGCACTGTTAAACTCACCTACCCAAGACCAATCTACTTCTACAACATCAGCAGCAGCTGTTCCGCCTGCAGCAGCGATTGATATTTTATCTTTGATATTTTCCCAAGCTATAACATTCATATTAACTGTAATGCCTGTATCTTTTGTAAAAGCATCTAACATTTCATCAGAAGGTACAGCCCAATCTGGAACCATTACTGTTATTGAATTATTTGAGGCACTGTTTTTTTCTCCGCATGAAACAGTAAAAAATGCTGTTAACAATGAAATCATTAACAATAAAACTATTTTTTTCATTTTTGTTACTCCTGAATTTGTAATGAATATAATTAGTAAAAAATATGCATTATTATTTGTTAATATATTAAAAAAATTAATTTAAGTTTTCATTTTTTTATTACCTACGAGGGTGTCTTCCATATCTTTTTTAGATAAGATTATTTTATCGCGTAGTTTAGCGAACATGTTAGATTTTGTTAGATTATCAAACATTTAAAAACGCCAATAAATTATGTATAGTTATGCTAAAATAAAAACATAAAAAAGTCAATAACTTTAGTATAAATTCGTATTCATCACTATTACTTAAAATATTTTTACATTTTAAGAGTAAAAGTGCCAATAACTACTATAAACAAACTCAAACTAATTGAATAATTTTTTTAAAAAATCTATAATACTGTCTAATATTTTTGAATCTAAATAATCATTACAATCTTGAAATAAACCGCCTATACTATTTCTTTTATTACACTTTACAGATATAAATGCAAGTATTTTAGATTTTAGTATGTGATACTCATTATTTCTTTGATTAATATAATTATTGGCACAATCAAAAAATTTATTAACACATTCATTATATAAATCTTTATCTTTTTCTAAAATAATATCTTCAACCAAACATTCTAAACAACCGGAAGTTTTATCATTAGTTTTTGTTGTTAGAAATAAGCCTTTATTATTATCATAGTATATATTTTGATTTGCATTATATTCGAGTTTTATAATATCATTAAAAATATTAAATCTTTTTTGAACATTATTTTCAGCATCTATAACGATACCGAGTTTTTCTATTTCATTGTAATTAGGGCTTTTCATAAATGAAGTAATGTTACTTTTATTATCAACTTCATTAAGAGGTATAATATGAACAGTGTCATTATCTTTTATAAAGGTTTCAATATTTTGACTCGATATACATTTTAATCCTAATTTTTTATTGATTAAAAGAGAGCATAAATCTCTTTCATCATTACCTTCAACAAGAAGAACCTTTTTAGCCATAGGTTTTATAGGAGCAGACATTGCTTTATCTTACCTCCCAATTATCCATAGCATTATTTAATTCTTCACTATTGTATATAACAGGGTGATATTTTTCTTCTTTGTCAGCTTCTATTCTTATACCTTGAATATCATCATTTGAATTATATTTATTTTTTACTTCGTTATAAACATCATTAAAAGCCTTTATGCATTCATAAGAGTGAGTAGTAGCAAAAATCTGAACATTGCTTCTATATGCTACATCAAATAAAGAAATCCATAAATTACGCAATGAACTGTAATGAAAACCATTATCAATTTCATCAATAAGTAAAACCCCATTTGGAACACATAGTGCTTTTACTACATAATTAAATATTTTTAATATTCCATTTCCTAAAGAATTTAAAGGCAAATATCTGTTAAGTCCTATATCTGCTTCAAAAATTTGATTTAATGAAATTCTGATGTGTTCTATATTTGGTATTATTGGTTTTAAAGAATCTACAACTATTTTATCCATTTTTAAATTTTGAATTTTATTAAATGCTTCTGCTGTACTCATTTTAGTTGATATTTCAAATGTATTATATTCGTTTATAAAAGCAAAATTAAATAATACTGCATCAATAATAGATGATAATATTTTTTTATTATCAAATAAAAAATTATTATTAATAGGAATAAAACTATTATCTAATTTTCTATTGATATTTGTAAGCATTGGAAGTTTTATTATTTTTCTATTATAATTTTCTATTTCGTAATAAATACCATCTAACGAATAATCTGCTAACGATTTTATAGGATATATATTTAATTCTTTCTTTGTAGTTTTTATATTTATTTGATTACTATAATCAAAATTATGAAATATTAATTCTAAATTATTGTTTAAAATTATGCCTCTTTGCCTAAATATAGCTAAAATAGCATCACTTCTAAACATATTGGAATATAAATACAAAGCCTCTAAAAGATTGCTTTTTCCTACACTGTTTTTACCAAATATTAAATTAAACCTTTTAAAACTATCTATTTTAAACTCTTTAAAACATTTAAAATTACTTATGCTTATATTTGGTATTTGAATATTATCCATAAAAAACCTACATCTCTTTATATAAATAAATAATATATCAATAAACATTTATTGTCAAAATATTTAAACATATATACAAACAATAAAATTCTTCAATAACTCTATTGTGTAAAACACTAATTAATTATAATATATATAAATCAAAAAATAAAACTTGGTTGAATAAATATATGAATGAATTTTTTAAATGCGACAAACCTAAAGAAGAATGCGGAGTATTTGGTATATACTCAAAAGAAATAAAAAAAGATATATTAAAAACTCTTAACTATGCACTATATGCTCTTCAACATAGAGGTCAGGAAAGTGCTGGTATAACAATATCAAATTATAAACATTTATTTACTTATAAATCTATGGGGCTTGTTTCAGATTTATTTTCGAGTAATATCCCTAAAGAAACGGAAGGAAATATTGCTATAGGTCATGTAAGATATTCCACTACAGGAGAAAGCAGGATAGAAAATGCTCAGCCTCTTGAAAACCTATTTAGATTAGGTCAAATAGCCATAGCACATAACGGCAACCTTACCAATGCTAATCAATTAAGAGAAAAGTTAGAACAGGAAGGTGCTACATTTAATGCTACTTCTGACAGTGAAGTTATAATTAAATTAATAGCAAGAAAAACTGTAAATAATTTTATAGACGGAATAAAAGAAACTATCAATATAATAGAAGGGGCTTTTGCTTTGGTTATAGTGGTAGACGGTAAATTGATTGGAATTAGAGACCCGCATGGAATACGTCCTTTATCATTAGGTACTAATTCTAATGGAGATTATTTTTTAGCTTCAGAATCTTGTGCTTTAGATGCTGTTGGTGCTAAATTTGTACGTGATATAGACGCTGGTGAAATGGTAATTATAGATGACAGCGGTGTGCAGTCTATTAAATACAATAATACTAAAGTAAAAAATTGTCCTTGTGCATTTGAGCATATATATTTTGCAAGACCTGAAAGTAATATAGACGGCATTAATGTATATAATGTAAGATTTCAAACAGGTGTTTTACTTGCCAAAAAAAATACAGTAGACGCTGATATTGTAATAGGTATACAAGACTCTGGAACCATTGCAGCATTAGGCTTTGCAAAAGAAAGCGGAATTCCTTACAGCATTGGCTTAGTTAAAAATAGATATATTGGAAGAACGTTTATTATGCCGGAGCAGTCAAGCAGAGAAGAAACTGTTAAATTAAAATTCAATCCTCTAAAGCATCTAATAGACGGTAAAAAAGTTATATTAATAGATGATTCACTTGTAAGGGGTACTACAAGTAAAATACTTATTGATATAGTGAGAAAAGCAGGTGCCAAAGAGGTTCATTTTAGGTCAGCTTCTCCTGTTATAAAAAGCCCTTGCTACTATGGTGTTGATATATCTTCAAAAAAAGAACTTATAGGGGCAAAACTTTCTGTAGAAGAGATTCGCAAAGAAATTAATGCAGATAGTTTAGAATATTTATCTATAGAAGATATGTTCAAAGCTTTAGGCGGCACAAACTATTGTATAGGCTGTTTTAACGGAGAGTATCCAACAGCAACACCTAAGCAATAAAAAATATATATAATAAAATAAATGTATTTGGTGTAAATTTTTATTTTATTCTGTATAAACTATATTGTAATACCAACATTTTAAGCTAAACAATGTAGTTCTTTTGCTTTTTTATATACTAATACCACACCTAAAGGTACTTCTTTCAGTCGCAGGCACTTCCTTTTGTCAAATATCACCGTGACTAAAGCCTCACGTATAGTATAAACTTTAAAAATCTTTACTATAAATCGTTCATTATTTACAATAATATAATTATACATGTTTAAAAAAATAATTATTATGTTATTTATTTTTTTATATTTAAAATATATTAAATTTTGACAAAATAATTAGTTTGTTTATAATGTAAAAACATATTTTTGGAGAATAATAAAATGAATGAGAATAATGAAAATAAAAACAATGATATAGAAAAAAATGAAAATATAGAAAATGAAACTATTGAAACTAATAACGATAACAACAATTCTGACAATGCAGTATCAATAGTTGAAGACAAACTTCCATCAAGATTAATAATAATACCTGTAATGGGAAAGCCGCTTTTTCCCGGACTTTATGCCCCATTTCCAATACCAGCTTCTCAGGCTAATGCTGTAAATAGAGCTATTGCAGAAAATGATGGTTTTTTAGGGCTTAATTTATATATACAAGATGAAGCTAAAGATATAAAGAAACCAACTATAGATGAAATATATAAAGTAGGTGTTGTTGTAAAAGTATTTAAAAAACTTAATCTTCCAGATGGCGGACTTAATCTTCTCATTAATTCAATTAGAAGATATAAAGTAATAAGATATATTTCAACAGACCCTGTAATTAGAGCAGAGCCTTTATATATACCAGACATAATAACAACCAATAATGATAAAGAAGCAAAAGAAATAAAAGCATATACAAGAGCTTTACTTTCTGAGGTAAAATCATTAAGTGAGAGCAATCCTCTTTTTACAGAAGAGATGCGTCTTACTATGGTGAATGTTGATGATCCGGGTAAATTGGCAGATTTTGTTACTTCTATGATAAATGTGGATAGAGCTAATCAGCAAGAAATATTAGAAACTTTTGATGTACAGGAAAGATTAGAAAAAGTTTTACTGCTTCTTCAAAAAGAGAGAGAAATAACAAAAATTCAGCAAAAAATTCAAGGAAGCATTAACTCTAAAATACAAAAACAGCAAAGAGATTATTTCTTAAAAGAGCAATTAAAAGAAATAAAAAAAGAATTAGGGTATGACACAGACCCTAAACAAAAAGATATAGATAAATATAAAAAAGACTTAAAAGAATTAAAAGTTGTAGATGAAGTAAGAGAGAGAATGGAGCAGGAAATAGAAAAAATTTCTACAATAGATACACATTCTCCAGAGTACACAGTTTCAAAAAATTATCTCGATACATTGTTTGCACTTCCTTGGAACAAAGAAAATAAAGAGAGAGAAGACATAACAAGAAGCAAAAAAATATTAGACAGAGACCATTATGGTTTGGAAGATGTAAAAGAGAGAATATACGAGTTTTTGGCTGTAAGAAAACTAAACCCAGAGAAAAAATCTTCAATACTTTGTTTTGTAGGCCCTCCGGGAGTTGGTAAAACATCTATAGGAAAAAGCATTGCAGAAGCATTAGACAGACCATTCTTTAGGTTTTCATTAGGCGGTATGAGAGATGAGGCAGAAATTAAAGGGCACAGAAGAACATATATTGGTGCTATGCCTGGAAAAATAATTGAGGCTCTAAAAATTGTTAAATCTAAAAATCCTGTTTTAATGCTTGATGAAATAGATAAATTAGGTGCAAGTTTTCAGGGCGACCCTTCAAGTGCATTGCTTGAAGTGTTAGACCCAGAACAGAACTCTTCTTTTAGAGACCATTATCTTGATTTGCCTTTTGATTTATCTAATATTTTGTTTATTACAACAGCAAATACATTAGACACTATTCCAAGACCTTTGCTTGACAGAATGGAAGTAATTAGACTATCTGGCTATATCATGGAAGAGAAATTAAAAATTGCTACAAAATATATAATTCCAAGACAATTAAAAGCACATGGTTTAATTGCTAAAAATGTCAAGTTTACAAACAAGGCTATAGAGAATATAGTTAATGGCTATGCAAGAGAGGCGGGAGTACGTAACTTCGAGAGAATGATAGAAAAGATATGCAGAAAAATTGCTGCCGATATAGTATCAAACAATAAAGAAAACTATAACATAATGGTAGATTCTAAAGATTTAGAAAAGTATTTAAAAAAACCAATCTTTACAGAAGACTTTACAGAAAAAGACTTAAAGCCTGGAAATGCAATAGGTTTAGCTTGGACTTCTATGGGTGGGGCTACTTTAACTATAGAGTCTATAAAAGTACAAGAGAAAAAGGATGCAGGCACTATAAACATAACAGGTCAGCTTGGAGAAGTGATGACAGAGAGTGTGCAGATTGCCTATAGCTATGTAAAAAGTGTTGCTAAGAATTACGGCGTTGATGAAAATTATTTTAATGACGCTATAATACACTTGCACATACCAGAAGGTGCTACTCCAAAAGACGGTCCTTCTGCCGGTATTACTTTAGCTACTGCTTTATTATCGCTTGCTATGAATAAAGTTATTAGAAATGATACTGCTATGACAGGTGAGCTTTCTCTTAATGGAAAAGTACTTCCTATTGGAGGGCTTAAAGAAAAAACTATAGCCGCTAAGAGATTGGGTTTTATTAAGCATATTATAATACCTTTTGAAAATAAAAGAGATTTAGATGAAATACCTGATAAAGTTAAAAGTTCTCTTGTTTTCCACCCTGTAAAAGAGGTAGAAGAGGTGTTTGACTTTATGTTTAAATTAAATAAATCTAATAAAAAGACTAAAAATGATAAAGCATCAAGTAAATCTAAAAAAACAAAAAAATAATTATTAAAATGTTTATGATATAAAAGGCTTAAACTTAAAAGTTTGAGCCTTTTTTGTTATTATTAATTATAAACAATCATTGGCGTTTCAAAAATTAAAATACAAAAAATATACACATATTATTCATGTAAATAAAAAATTTAGTTAAATTAAAAAATAAAAATTGCTGAAACAAAAAATAAGCAAAAACTTTATTGATTTTTAGTGCTTGAAATTGTGTTAATTTTTTTATATAATGTTTTTTGTGTTTTTATAAAAAATTGCACGTATTTTTGTTAGGAGGAAATGTTTATGGCTTCAGTTATTATTGTCGGTACACAATGGGGTGATGAAGGCAAGGGAAAAATTGTTGATTATCTTGCTAATAAGGCTCAATATGTAGTTCGTTCTCAGGGCGGAAGTAATGCAGGACACACCGTTGTCGTTGATAATGTAAAATATAAATTAAGGCTTCTTCCTTCTGGTATACTTCATAAAGATAAAGTATGCATTATAGGTAATGGTGTTGTAATAGAGCCTAAAGTTTTTTTAAGCGAGATTGACGGCCTTATAGAAAAAAAAGTTAATATGTCTAATTTAAAAATATCTAACAGAGCACATGTTCTTATGCCTTATCATAAAATATTAGATGAACTTCAGGAAGAGGATTTGGGTGAAAATAAACTCGGCACTACTAAAAATGGAATAGGTCCTTGTTATATGGATAAAGCAAGCCGTTTGGGGATAAGAATAGTTGACTTAATGAATAAAGAGACATTTGCTAAAAAATTAAAGTTTAATGTTGAACTTAAAAATAAACTTCTTAAAAAGCTTTATAATCATGAAGGAATCAATTATGAAGAGTTATTAAAAGAGTATTTGGAATATGCTGATAGATTAAGACCTTATGTTGCTGACACTACTACAATATTAAATAAAGCAATAAAAGAAAAGAAGAATATATTATTTGAAGGTGCTCAGGCTACTATGCTTGACTTAGACCATGGAACTTATCCGTTTGTAACATCATCATATCCTGCTGCGGGCGGTGCTTGTACTGGTTCTGGAGTTGGACCGAGAAAGATAGATAATGTTATAGGGGTTGTTAAGGCTTATTCTACAAGAGTTGGGGAAGGACCTTTTCCTTCAGAGCTTTTTGATGATATTGGGCAGTTTATAAGAGACAAGGGAGGCGAATACGGCACTGTTACAGGAAGGGCAAGAAGATGCGGCTGGCTTGATGCTTGCGTGATAAAATATGCTTCATACATCAATGGACTTGATTCTGTAGCTATTACAAGGCTTGATATATTAGATGAATTGGATAAACTAAAAATATGCGTTGCCTACAAATATAACGGCGAAATATTAGAAGATTATCCAGCTGATTTGGATATACTTTCAAAAGTTGAACCTGTATACGAAGAGTTTGACGGCTGGAAAACAAGCACTGCAAATATTAGAGAATATGATAAGCTTCCAGAAAATGCTAAAAAATACTTAAAAAGATTAAGCGAAGTAATTGACACAGAAATATCTATAGTGTCTGTTGGAGCTGGAAGAGATGAAACTATCATTATTAAAGATATTTTTTAATTGAATATTAAATTTTATAGTGTTTTTGACTTTTAGCTTCTATTTTGCTATAATATATTTATGAATGATTTTAACATCACTGTAGATACATTAAACAAAAAGAACGACTGTTTTGTAAGATATCTTTTTTCAAATCTTGGAAACGAGAAAATAGTATTAAATTTTGTTAATGCTGTGATGGATAATTTAAATTTCAAAACTTTTGAAACTTTAGAGATACTAAACCCGTTTAACTTACAGAAATATCTTAATTCAAAAGAAAGTGTAGTAGATATAAAATGCACGGCAGATACTGGAGAAGTTGTTATAATAGAGATACAATTACAAGGCAATGAAACTTTTATTAAAAGAACATTATTTTATTGGGCAAGTAATTATAGTTTGAACCTAAATAAAGGCGATGATTATAATAAACTTCTCCCCGTTATAAGTATAAATATTTTGGATTTTGTTTTATTTGAAGGCATAGAAGATTGTTATAGTTGTTATATATTAAAAGAATTAAAACACAACAAAATACTTACCGACCATTGTCAATTTCATTTTTTGGAATTGCCGAAATTTAATTATGATAAACAACTAAACAAAGACTTAAATAGTTGGTACAAATTTTTTATTGGAGGCGAGAGAATGTCAAACCTAATAAAAGAAAACACAATATTTGATGAAGTAGATAAAAAATGCAAATCGTTTATATCAGAAAATCCATTACTTGATGTATATAAGATAAAGGAAGCAGAAGAATATTTTCAAAAAGAAACACTCCATAGAGAATGGGAGAAAGGAATAGAACAAGGTATAGAGAAAGGCAGAGAAGAAGGTAGGGAAGAGGGCAGAGAAGAAGGCAGAGAAGAAGGTAAAAAATACAGCACATTGATAATAGCAAAAGCTATGAAAGATAAGGGAATGGACGCAAACACAATAATGGAGCTAACAGGTTTAAATGAAGAAGAAATAAATAACCTTTAACGTTTATCAATTTTTGTTTTTAAAAATCATTATATTTCTTATATATGAAGATAGTCCACTTATAAAGCCAGAACACTTACACTTTTTGCTCTTTGACGAAGTCCGTACAGCGACCGAAGGAAGTGCCCTTGAGGCGTGAGCTAAAGAACCAAAAAGACTGCATTTCATTAATCCCAACTTTTTATATATATAAAATATATATATTGTTTTAGATTTACATATTCCAAACATATAAAGCCAAAACACTTGCATTTTATGCAATAAAAAAGGGAGGCAATCAAGCCCCCCTTGTTTTTTTAAGCTTTTAACACTCTATTATAGAGCAGGTAAATACCAAGTAATACCAGTAGAAGCATTGAACTGAACATTAAGGTCGCCAATACTTCCAGTACCAATATTGTCTAAGTTGTAGTTGCCAATTTCAGCCTCGAAGTACCATTCCAAATCTTTAACAGGAGTGATATAAACCTCACCGTAAGAGCTCCAAGCTAACTCATGTTTTACACCATTGTTTCCAGCATTCAATTTGTAACCAGTATCTGTAGCTTTGTAACCTAAACCAGCTTCAACATATATAGAAACTATATCGCTATTAGCAGACATACCTAAAGTAGGTAATACTTTTAATTGCCAAGGGTTAGAATCATATGCGGTATATCCAATCATAGGTTCATTATTAAAAACATAAGAATCAGATTTTACACTATAAGAACCATCACCATATTTACCTTTAGCATCTAAAGCTGTATCATAAGTAACTTTTAAGAAAGGTTTAAGAGCAACATCTCCTACTGTAGCACCAAAATATGCTCTGAAGTCAAAACCAAATGAAGAACCTGTTTGTTTTGTACCAACTTGCCTAGTTAGTTCATTCATACCATATTTAATATAAAGTCTTATTTCATTGAAAGCTTCAATACCAGTATAGTATCTGATTTGCGGATCCATGCTTATACCCATATATTTTTCTTTATCTGAAATATTAGCTTTATCACCGTTTTTAGCAGCTATTTGTACAGGTATTGCTATTCTTAAGCTGTCATTCATAGCTGTCATAGTAATTACAGGAGTATGTACGCTTAAACCATAGCCTTTTTTATCAATGTTTTGAAGTTTACTATGTCTGTATGCATAGTTATAACCAACACCAATGCTGAATACTTCTGAAGTGTAACCAATACCGGCAGAAACTGTAGGAAGGAAATTAAAGAATTGTTTGCTATCAGCTACTTTAGTATCCATTATAGCACCTAAAGTAGTACCTTCAGAAGTAAGACCAAATGTACCTCTAATCATATCATTACCTAAAACAAAACCTAATCTATCCATTCTTGCTCTCAATTGATTACCATGTACAAGGAAATCAATCCAGTCAGAATCTGCACCGTACATACCAAACACTGATGTACTTGCTATAGTTAATAAAGCCATAGCGGTTAATAAAACCTTTTTCATTTTTTTTCTCCTAAATTTTTTTATAGTTATACCTGTTAGGGCATTAACTCCTAAAACAAAAAATAAATAAAAATGTTCTCACCTTAAGAGAACCAATTACTCATAGCTTTAAATATATGGAATTTTTAGAAAATGTCAATATGATTTTTGATAAATTTAGGACAAAACCTCCAATTTGTCTATAAAAAACAAGAAAAAATTCATTTTGTAAAACTTTTTTGTGATTTTTTATAGAAATTAACATAATATAAAAAATACTAAATAATATATTTTTAATTATCTTACATACATCTGAGAGTTTCTGTATTTATAGTCATTCATATACTTATAAACTTCTTCTTCGCTTAATACTTGAGATACATTAAAAATTACATTTTCTATATGCATAGAGTCCCTTGAACTGTAATTATCATTTAATTGAGCATTGCTTTGAACAGTAATTTTACCACCATTGTTTCTAACAAGTTCAGCCCCCATCTCTCCAACTATAGCAGTACCACCATCTGGTATTGTGTAACCTGTAGTGCCAAATGCAAATTTTGGAGGGGTAGGGGGATTAGATTTTACACTGTCTAAAGCATTTGTTGAAGATACTATTCCAGAAGCAGCAGAAACAGCAGAAGCAATAGTTGTGGCAGAAACAGCCAACCCGGCAGCAAAGCCAACTAAGCCGCCCTCAGCAAAAGATGTTGCAACACCTAATGCAGATTTTGCTATTGCAAGAGAAGGTATTAATACAGCATCGGCAATAGCCTTACTTTTTTCCATCTCTGCTAATTTTACTTCATTTTCCCATTTGGCATAATCTTTCTTATATTCAGCTTCTGCTAAGTTTCTTTCCAATAATTCTTTTTGAGCATTACTCTCTTTTTCTAATAATAATAATTTATTTTCTTCTTCTCTTTTTTTTGTTATCTCTTCTTTTTTTATTCTTATAGCCTCAGCACTCATCAAATCATTATTTTCTATAGCAAGTTCTAACTCTTCATCTAAACGAGCTAAAAAGTCATTATAATACTCATCTTCTTTTTCTTTGTTGCTTTCTCTAAGCTCATTTTGATAATTATTAAACTCTTCGAGCTTTTGTTTTGCTTCATTAATAGCGTTGTCATAAATACTCAAGTCATAATCAAAAAATGAAAAGAAGCTTGATGATATACTTCCATATAAAGTTGATGTGCTTGAAAGTATGCTGTTAATATCAGAAGAAAAACTTTTAATATCTATTTGGTTTATGTTTTCTTTAATTAAGTTAATAGAGTCAGCAGCAACATTAGAGCTTTCTTTTAATTCAACACCAATAGCATTATTAATATTGCCTATATAAGCTTGAGTTTTAATAAGCTCTTCATTCATTTCTTTTATATAGTTTAAATTATTATCCATATGTGCTCCTTTTTATGTATTAAAAAATTTAAGTTTTTTTATGTTTTTATTGCTTTCGGGGACTAGCCCCCGAGCCCCCACTTCTTTTATTGGTATAAAAGAAGCAAAAGAACTGCATTGTTTTAGCTTAAAAAGAACTGCATTGTTTTAGCTTAAAATGTTGGTATTACAATTATACATATTCAAAACATACAAAACTATAGTACTTGCATTTTTTGCAACTTTTTGCGGCGTGGCACAAAGAAGCAAAAGGGCTGCATTTTTATTATAAATTTTATAATTTAATTGTACATTAAAATGCACTCCCCCGCACTACTAAGAAGTTATAATTAAAGCATAGCATTACCGTGCGGCAAGGTGGTACAGCTCGTACGCGGGAAAAATAACAATAAAAAATTTATAAAAAAATTAATTCCCAAAAATAAAATCCATCAAACTATTATTCTCATCTTCTACTTCAATTTTTTCATTATCTTCTGCCTCTTCCATTCCAAAGTTTATTAAGCTTGATAAAGCATCTGGAAAATCCAAATAACTAAAAACATCTCCTTTAATACTGCTTATAGAATCATCAAAATTAAGTAATTGGCGAAGGGCTATATATCCGCGTCCATTATTTGTTTGAAGCCATTTATCTGTATCAGAACCTTCAGGCACTTCCTGCCAGCCTATAGGAAAATACACCCTTTCATATATCACATAACTTGCATTTACTATTCTCTCTATTTTATTTTTATGAACAAAAAACGCTGTTACTTCAAAATGTTTTTCAAGTCTTTTCACTAATTCCTTTTGTGCAAAATTACTTTCGCAGAATATTTTTTTCACATTTCTATTTGCTAAAAACTTTATAATGCTTTCATCTGTTGTTGAGTTTGAATCATTACGCATTAGTCCGCTGTCTATCAAATAAATATCATTATTAATTTGTGCATACACTATAACAGCAGTAAAACAATTATACTCGCCAAATGCAGGGTCCACTATCGCTTTATGCTCATAAGAATATATTTTTTCTCTTTCTTTATTTTCATCATAGAACTTTAATTTTGAATACAAAAAAACTTTTCCTTGTTTATTTTTAATTTTGCCAAGCCATATATGTTCATACATTTTCGGCATAAGTTTTAATGTGGATAATCTTGATTTATTTAATATCTCGCTAAAATAATAATTGCCGTCATAGTTAATAAAAGTAATTAATATATTAGCATCTTCATATTCTTTATAATAATACTCTTTGTTTGTTTTATCTCTATAAACTTTATTCTCCAAACTAAATTGACTTACAACTCTATAAATAAAATCAGTTTCAAAGCGAGGATTAAACGCAAGCCATATCTCACTTTTATCAGCCCTTATAGAAGGCTCTAATATTTCGTAGCTTCTTTGTGTGAGAGTTTGGGCTTCTTCTATAAAACATATTTTTACATTATAAATAGATTTAATCTCTTCTATAGAACATTCTCTAATTCCTAAAAATATGAATTTTGAGTTTGTAATTTTGTTTATTATCTCATTTCTTTTTACTATAAAAAACTCATTTAAATTAAGTTCTTTTATAATGCTTATAAGAAGAGGGTAGGTTGAATAAGAAATAGATTTTTGAATCTCCCTCGCACATAATATCACTCCATTAGTTTCAAAACTTTTAGCTATTAATATTCTTGCGATAGATTCACTTTTTCCGCCGCCTCGTCCGCCGAATGCTATTTTTAATCGTTTTTCAGTGTTAATCCATTTTTCAAAAGGTTTTAAAATGTTTATATTAATATTCATAAATTTTCTCAAAGGTGTAAAATTATAACTTATTATTAAGAAGTATTTCCGCACGCACGGTGTGAAGATAAAAAATATAAAAACAGTTATTAATCAAAATTATTTTTATTTATAGAGTATACTTACCGTGCGTTAATAAAAATATAAATTTCATAATAGTTATGGGGTGGGTAGCTTTTATTTCTAATTTATGTTTTTAAATATAAATAAAATTATTAGTTTTTTAGTTAGCTCATAAAAATTATAGGGCGGGGATGTATAAAGTTATTTATTTCAAATAACAAATAATTTTTGAAGTATTCAATTTTTTTTAATACTTCAAATGTATTTTTATATAAAATTTATATAATCAGTAAATCAAATTTTATTTTCTTTCGTCCCTTTTAAAACTTATGCTATTTTTTAGCATAGGTTTTTTTATTAATTGTTGAACCCTACTCTTATATTAATTTTATTATTATTTTCTTTCTCTTCTATTTTTTTTCTTATATATTCTAACCTTTTATCATTACGCTTTTTTAGTAACTCAAAAAATACTATCATAGCTCTCTCGCTTGGAGGGTTATATTTATAAACTATTTTTTTTGTTTTAGACTCATTGCCTTCTTTATCTATTTTTATCTCTCTTATAATATCTTTACTGTAATAACCCAATGACTTTTTTATTAATGCATTTTCTATTTTTATTTTTGCATCTAAAAAATATTCATCTCTTGCTTTTCTAATTTTTTTTACTAGAGTTTTTTTATATTTTTTACTTGATTTATTAATATAGGTTTTTAATTTATCATAGCTTATATTTAATTCATTAGCTATTTCTTCAATTGTTGGATTAGTTTTTTTTATAAGATTAAATATTTTATTTTCTATTTTTTTATTATATTTATTCATAGTGTTCCATTTTTTTTAAATTAATATATATTTAAGTGTTAAATATAAGCAATTATAATTAAAAATTTATTTGAAAAAGCGGCTTTTTTGTTATATTTAATAAAAGTAAGAAAGGAGAGTAAAATATGAGTAAAAAAATATTAAGTTTAGTTTTATTTTTAATAAGTGTTTTAGCTGTAAGCTGCAGTAATGCAAATAAAACAGGCTCTAACACTTCTAGCAAAGGTTTAGGATATTATGCTGGTACTTGGTATACCTATATACAACAAGTAAATAATGATATAATTCTAATTATATCAAGCGATGGTTCGGTTAGTATTGGAGAAGCAGCTACAGGTCCTGCTGATAAAAGTACAGATGTTACTGATAAAGGAAATGAAACATATGATGTAAAATTTGTAGATCAAGACCCTAATCCTGGAACATATATATTAACTTTAAAATTTAATGATGATACTAGCGGAACTTTTAGTATCTCTGATGGTCAAGATACTTTTAACGGTACTATTACAAAACAATAAAAATAATAAATATTTTAATTAATACAAAAGGCTTTAAACGTTGGTTCAAAGCCTTTTTATATAATCTAAACCCCATACACTTTCTATATTTTAATAAATCATTTCTTTACCAAGCTTCTTTTTGTAATTAAATCTACTATATCCGTGTTGCCGTTTTCCATAGCGTACATTAAAGCATTTTTTGATAAGTTATCTGTTATGCTTAAATCTGCATTGCCGTCAAGTAAATACTCTACAGAATCATAATCTCCATTTTCTGCTGCAAACATCAAAGCTGTTTTTCCGTCATTATCTTTAATATTAACATCTGCATTAGCATTAATTAATGATAAAACAATATCCTTCTTGCCTGATATACTTGCCCATATTAAAGCAGTTCTTCCGTCAGCCATTCTATAATTAATATCAGCCTTACCTATTAAAAGCGATGACACTATATCATTCAACCCCAAAGATGAAGCTAAAGCAAGTGTTGTAATATTTCCATAATATCCATAACTAGATACCACATTAGCATCAGCATTTCTCTCAAGAAGCATTTTAGCCACTTCTCCATTGCCTTTAGCTATAGCATAAAATAAAGCATTAGCTCCAACATTATTAACTTTATTTATCTCACTTCCATTATCAAGCAATAATTTAACTATATCATCATGATTATTATAAGCGGCAACCATAAGAGGAGTCATATTATAATTAGCATCATCTGGATTAACATAAAGACCAGACATATTAACATCAGCACCAGCATTAATAATCATTTCTGTTATAGTATAATATCCCTTGCCAGCTGCCTGAAGTAAAGCCGTAGTGCCGTTATTAACTTTGATATTTGGATTGGCATTTTTAGCAAGCAAATAAGAAGCTATATCAACATATCCGTTTTCTGCCGCATAAGTTAAAGCAGTTTTTCCATGTATACAACTAGCATTAACATCTATTTTTTGAGATAATAGCAAAACAACTATATCTTTATAACCTCTAAAAGTAGCTGTTATTAAAGCATTATGTCCTTGCATATCACCAAAATCTATATAGCTTGAAATAGAACCAGCAGAAATTAATCTTTTTATTCCATTAATATTACCTGTATTAGCATAATCTAATAATTGGTCTAATTTGCCAGTATTAGTATTTTGAGAAAATAAAAAAGATATATTAAAAATAAGTATAAAAATCAAACTAATATAACGCATAATAAATATTCCTCAAATATAGTTTTAGCCTTATTACAAATTCGGAATTCGTATATATAATATTGAATGCTTGCTATAAAAAACTTGATTAAAGCAACAATTTATTCACCGCACGTTTAGAAAATTTTTGTTTATAGTTTAGGTTATAATTTTAGCTGCTATAATATTTATAGTTTATTCTGCGTGCGGGGAGTAAAACTTAAAAAATTAAAATAAAACTTGGGTGGGCGTTAATATTTTTTATTAGGCAATAAGAAAATAGAAAGCTAAGAAATTTAGATAATAGCAATAAACATAGAGGGCGGGGAGTGTAATTAAATTTTTATTTCCCAGCCTTTATCATCACAGAATTTTATTGCTACTTCATTTCCTGATTTAGCTGTATCAATAATTTGACTTTTTATTATTTCTTTTAATTGTTCATTAGCTAAATTGTATGCAGTATCTAAATCATTGTATGCATCATCAAAAGCTTTTTTGTATTCTTCTGAATTTTTAACAACTATTTTTGCTAATAATAATGATTTAGATATATATCTATTAAAATAAGCTTCTGAATTATTTGGATTTAACTCTATAGCTTTATTATAATCTTTTATTGCTTCTTCTAGATAATCAATATTATTATAAGCATTAGCTAAATCCTTTTTAGTATTACCTCTGTTATAGTAAGCTTTTGAATAATTAGGATTTAATTCTATAGCTTTATTAAAATCTTTTATTGCTTCTTCTAAATAATTTATATTTTTATAAACGTTAGCCAAATCTTTTTTAGTACTACCCCTATTATTATAAGCTCCTGAATAATTAGGATTTAATTCTATAGCCTTATTATAGTCTTCTATTGCTCCTTCATTATCTTTTAATTTTTCTTTGATAATACCTCTATTATTGTAAGCTTCTGAATTATTAGGATTTAGCTTTATAGCTCTATTATAATCTTCTAAAGCTCCTTTATCATCACCTAACTTTTCTTTAACAAGTCCTCTATTTGTGTAAGCATATTCATTATTAAAATCTATATCTATTGATTTATTATAATTATTTAAAGCTTTCTCATATTTTTCTAATTGATAATAAACCATACCTATATAAACATAAGCATTAGAAAAATAAGGATTTATTTTTACAGATTTATTAAAATATTCAATAGCTTCATAATACATTTTTAATTCATATTTAACTACGCCTATATTATAAAAAGCACCTGAATAATTATTAATATGATTTTTATCTTTTACATTATCAATATCTCCATATAATTTTATTATTTCTAAATTATAATTGATTACAGAGGTATAATCTTTATTATCATATGCAAGTGAAGAAAAATTTAATAACTGGAATATTCTTATATACTTATTGTATTCATCAACTGTATTTTTTATTAATTGTTTTACCTCTTTTTCTACAAGATTTAATTGAATTTTTGATTGCTCTAAAATATTATTATTTATAAAATAACCTGCAAAAGTAAATACAACCATTATTACTGATAAAAAAGCAAACCAGAATGTGAGTACATCATTTGAGTTTTTCATTATTTCTGAAAGTGATGCTTTTAGTAAATCTAAACCTATTTCAAAAGATTTTTCTAATTCGTCAAAACCATTTCCTTCACTCACATTCATAATATTATTATTGTTTATTGATATTCTATCTCTTATACTTGTGCATGATGAAGATGTATTAGATGCTATACTTTCATTTGTATAATTATTTGTTTCTATTGATAAATTATTAAATATATTTGATAAGCTTTGTTCGTATGATTTAAGGGCATTATTGAATCTTTTTTCTACGTTGTTGGTATGATAAAAATATATAAAAGCAAAAGAAAATAAGGATATAATAAATAAAATTATAAAAAATAAATTATAGTATTTGTGAAGAATCTTGTACAATTTATATTTTGTCTTTACAGTATAGAATACTATAGTTGTACTAGTTTTATAACATTTATATACAATAAGAAAAGTTATAGAAACTAATATTATATTGAATATAATTTCTTTCATAATACAAACCCACCTTTAATATTATAAACAATATTTGATTTTTATCTATTAATTTGTATAAAAATATTCGAATTTAAAATATTAAAAGTTATATATAGTTCTTTTTTAGAATTATAGTTATAAAAAAATTAAAAATTTTATTTACATGCCCCGCCCTTTAAAATTTTTTGTGTTAATTTGCAATTATCATTTTCTTTATTTTTTAATGCTCATATTAGTAAAAGCACACCCGCCCAAGCGTTTATTAGATTAGTGAATTTTTATTAACGCACGGTAAATGCATTTTTTTATATAGTTTAAATTATTGTTTTTAATAAACATATATTTTAAATTTTGCTCACCGTGCGTGATAATGAATCTAAATATTAATCTAAATCTTCACCGTTAGATGCTATAACTTTTTTATACCATTCAAAAGATTTTTTCTTAGTTCTTTTTAAAGTTCCTTTTCCAAAATCATCTCTATCTACGTATATAAAGCCATATCTCTTTGACATCTCACCGCTTCCAGCTGAAACTAAATCTATAGGACCCCAAGTAGTATATCCCCATAATTCCACTCCGTCCAAAACAACAGCATCTCTCATATGCTTTATATGATCTCTTAAATAATCTATTCTATAATCATCTTCAACATATCCATTTTCATCTGGTTTGTCATAAGCACCTAAACCATTTTCTACTATAAATAATGGTTTTTGATATCTATTATAAATATCATTTAAAGTTACTCTTAAACCAAGCGGATCTATAGTCCATCCAAATTCTGTTTGCTTTAATACAGGATTTTTTATATCCAATGCTATATTAGATACACTATCTTGATCCTTTTCATATTTGCTAGGATCTCCGCTTGCACATCTTGATCTGTAATAAGAAAAAGAAATGAAGTCTGCTGTATATTTTTCTATTAATTCCAAATCTCCATCTTCCATAATTATATTGATATTCTCTCTTTCAAATTTTTTGAGCATATAATTAGGATATTTTCCTCTAGATTGTACATCAATGAAGAAATAAGACATATTTCCTCTCTGCTGAGCTGCAAATACATCTTCAGGCTCTGAAGAATAAGGATAATAAGTACCTGCTGCAAACATACATCCGACTTTATTATTAGGATCAACTTCATGTGCTATTTTAGTAGCTAATGCACTTGCAACAAACTGATGGTGTATAGCCTGATATTTAAGCTGCTCTACATTTTCTCCATCTTCAAAATATAATCCTGCTACCATGAAAGGAGCGTGAAGTATAGCATTTATTTCATTAAAAGTTATCCAATATTCAACTAAACCTTTATATCTGTTAAAGATAGCATGACAAAGATTCTCATAAAATTTTACAATCTTTCTATTTTTCCAACTTCCATATTCCTTTGTTAAATGTATAGGACAGTCAAAATGTGTTATTGTCACTAAAGGCTTAATATTATATTTCAAACATTCTTTAAATACATCCTCATAAAACTTCAAGCCTTCTTCATTAGGTCTGTCCTCATCACCCTTAGGAAATATTCTGCTCCAAGCAATAGATAAACGATAAACTTTAAATCCCATCTCACCAAAAAGTTTAATATCTTCTTTATAATGGTTATACATATCAATACCAAGTTTTGCAGGATAATAATGCTTATCATCAAAATCAAACATTTTCATTTTTCCAGATATTACTTTTATTCTATCTTCACCAATAGGGCAAACATCTACGTTAGCTAAACCTCTGCCGTCTTTGTCAAAACCACCCTCACACTGATTAGCAGCAGTAGCACCTCCCCATAAAAAGTTTTTGTCAAAAGCCATATTTTTTAACTCCTATATATTTAGATTTTTATATTATAAAAATATAGTTGTTTGATATATACCTAAACAAATATATTTTGTCAAAAATTAGTTTCTTATACTGATTATTTGCTGGGACTAGTCCCTGCACCCCAAGTTCTTTTATTGGTATAAAAGAACTTTTATATACTAAAATAATCAAATCTTGCCAATAAATTAAGTAGTTATAATTATTTTATCACTGTTAATATTGAATCTTTATAATTTATATTAACATCATATTCTGTCTCTAATACATCTAAATATTTATCAGTATTTACTATAATAATTGGACTTTCTATTGAATAGCCTTCTTTAATAATTGAATCAATATCAAACTCTATCAAAATATCTCCAACAGAAACTTTATCACCTTCTTTTAAAGTGCTTTTAAAATATTTTCCATTTAGTTCTACAGTATTAATACCTATATGAATTAATATTTCTATTCCGCTGTCAGATGTTATACCTATAGCATGAAGTGTTGGTGTAACAGTAGTAACAGTGCCGTTTATAGGGGAAAGCACTTTGCCTTCTTCTGGTATTATTAAAGCACCTTTTCCTAAGCTTTCAGAAGCAAATGTTTCATCTTTTGAATCTTTTAATTTCAATAATTTTCCTTTTAGAGGGCTGAATATAGTTTCTTTGTCTAATAATTTAGATTGATTTTGATTTACAGCAGTATTTTCAGTTTTATCAATATTTTCTTTAGGCTGTTTATCTTTATATATTATCCAAGTGATTATGAATGCTAAAATAACAGCAGCCAAAGCACCAATTACATAAATAATTAAATTTGTATGTGTACCATCTGGATTTATCATACCAGGAAAAGCAAATACACCAAGACCTCCCATAAAGAATTTATGCAAATCAAATAAACCAAAGAAAGCTCCAACTATACCAGCAACCGCACAATTTACCACAAAAGGTGTTTTAAGCGGCAATATAACACCGTAAATAGCAGGCTCAGTTATACCAAATACCGCAGATATTCCGCTTGGAAAAGCTACATCTTTAACTTTTTTATTTTTTGTTTTTAATAATATGGCAAATACAACTCCTACCGTAGCAAATGTAGAGCCGAAATAAGGAGTTATTATAGTATCATATCCTAATGTAATGATGTTATTAAAGTGAACAGGTAGAAAAGCCCAATGCATACCAAATATTACAAGTATCTGCCAACAAGCTCCAACTATAGCACCAGAAACTAAAGGACTGAAATCTCTTATGGTAAATACTATTTTTGAAACTATAAGCGAAGCAAAAGTTGTAACAGGTCCTATTACTATAAATCCTACAGATAAAGAAACAAATATTACAATCATAGGAAGAAAAAATTTCACAACGTCAGGTACTATTTTGCTAAAAAACTTTTCACATTTTGAAGCAAAATAAACGACAAATATAACAGGAATAACCGTTGATGTGTAATTCATAGAAATAATAGGAATACCAAAGAAGTTAAGATAAACATTAGAAGAGAATATTGTATTATTAAACAATGTATATAAAGGTTCACCGCTTCCTAATAAAGTGTTTAGTTGCAAAGAAGGATAACACATAGCAGCACCTATTGCCAATCCTATTGTAGGTTTTAAATTGAATTTCTTAGCGGAAGTAAAACCCAAAAACAAAGGAAGAAACATAAATAAAGCATCTCCCATACCGTTTATAAGTATATAAGATCCTGATTTATTAGTATAAAGACCTAAAGCAATAAAAAGAGCATTAATACCTTTTAATACACCGCATGCAGACATTACTCCCAATATAGGCTGAAATATTCCAGATATTGTATCAACTGCTCTGTTAAATAAACTTGTATTTTTATTTTCTTCGACATCATTTGATGAAGAGTTTTCTATTCCAGCAACACTTGAAACATCAGCATAAACTTCTGCTACATGATTGCCTATAACAACTTGATACTGTCCGCCGCTTTTCATTATTGTAACAACGCCGTCCATATTTTTTAATATTTCATCATTTGCCTTACTCTCATCTTTTAACTTAAATCTTAATCGAGTAACACAATGTGTGAGAGAGTTGATATTCTCTCTGCCCCCTACGTTTTTAATAATTTCTTTTGCTAATGATTCATATTTTCCCATCAGCGTATCCTCCAATATAATAAATTTTTATCTATAATAATGAAGGTTTGGCCAACTTAATGTCACCATCCAAATATATTAAAAATCATATAATAATAAATACTTTTTTATTCTTTCCTCTTTGCTTTTTCTATATGTATAGTTAAATATAATTTCTCCTCATCGCTTATATCATAAGAATGAGAAAGTGAAATATATTCCGCTATTTTTAAAGTGCATTCATAAGCTTCTTTATATTTTAATTTAACTATTGCAAGTAAATCTTCATCTTCCTTGCCATTATAAATATTTTTTTGAAATAGCCTCAAAGCAAAAAATTTTAAATGTGTTAAAAATCTATTGTAGTAGACAGAATCTTCATTAAACTTTATATCAAAATGTTTCTCTACTATCATAACTATTTTTTGTATAAGTTTTGTAATGTCTTCTATTTCATCTATGCAATTAAAATCGCTATTGGTTTGAGCATTAACTATATGCAAAGCTATAAATCCTGCTTCATCTTCTGGAAGTTTTATATTAAAATATTTTTCTATAATATCTAAAGCTTTTAAACCTATGCTGTATTCATCTTTATAGAATTTCTTTATATCCCAAAGCATCATATTTTTGATATTAACGCCATCTTTAGTTCTTACTATTGCCATGTATATATGGTCCATCAAAGTGATATATAAAAAATCATTTAAACTTCTTTCTGCTTTAGTTTTAGCATATTCAATAATTTCTTCTGATACATTAAAGTATTCTATTGGTATATCTTTTAATAGCTGCTGCAATTTATTATTATTATCTGAATTTTCTAATAGGAAAGTTTTATCAATTTTTTATTCATCTATTGTATCTCCAATTTTTTTAGAGAAAGCTATACCTCTTCCCATAACAATTTTTTCTGTTTTGCCATCTTCTTCAAAAATAACAGCCACATTATTATTGAGTATTTTTCCTATTTTCATAAGGAGTTCTCCTAAAAATAAAAAAACCTATTTATATAAAAACAAAATACATAATTTTTACAATTTTGCCTTTATATAAATAGGTTTAGCTTGCTTATTAAAAAATATCTGCAAAGAAAATAAACAATAACTATCCAATATGTTATTATATGATAATCTATATAATGTTTATTGTCAACCATTTTTTTATATATGTGTAAATATTATAAATAAAGCTTGGGCGGGAGTTAAAAAATTCTATTTAGGTCTTAGAAAATAAAAATGCTTCAATTTCAAATAAAAGTTATAAACAAAATAGGGCGGGGAGTGTAAGTAAATTTTTTAAAATATTTAATAGTCTTTATAAAAATAGAATAATTAATAAAAAAGTTCATTTATCTTGTTTATTAATAGATTTATTATATAATAAAGTGGGAGTAAATTATGGATAGAAATGAAGTTATTATATGCAAAAATGAAAGCGATATAGTTGATGCTATTATGAGAGATGAAGATGTTATATGTATAGAATCTTCTTTGGGCAAAAAAGTATCTAATATCAAAAACACAGGTAAAATAGCTTGGGGATTACTTATTGGAGGAGTTGTTGTTGCCGTAACTGCGATTATATCTTCCAAAACTTTGAGTAAAGGAAAAAGTGTATTAGTTTCATCATTAGCTACAATACCTTCTTTGGGTGTGGCAATAGCTTATATTGGTTTTCCTTCAACAATTTCTCTTCTACAGATTATGATAGATTCTTATAAAAAAAATGACGGCATTAACGGTGCTAAAAATATAGTCTTAGCTTTAAGAAATAATTATTATATTGCCGAGTTTGACAGAGAAAAAATGACTTTAAAAAAAGTTTCTAATACTGAAGAAGTAAAAGAAGTTAAAATATCAGAAATAAAAAGTTAATTATTTAAAGGCAATTTATCTATAGTTTCTATTTTCCATTTAGAAGATTCGTATATTAATGTTATATAATAATAAGTAGGGCTTAGTTTTGTATTTCTTATAATATAGCTTCCTCTGTCATTTTTATTAGCTTCAGCTGTTATATAATTTATTGTAGAAGAATATTCTCCATCTTCTAATGATAGCATATTTTTAATAGAATCATTATTTTTTAGTATTATATTTTCCATCTGGTTTATATTTTCTATGTTAGAGTTTTTTTCTAGCCATTTTATGTTTTCATTTATTATTTCATTTTTCATTTCTGTGTAAAAAGAAAACAAACTCTCTTTTTTAATAGTGTTAACATCATCAAGGCAAGATACAGTAAATAGGCTTATTATTATTAAAATGATTTTTTTCATTTTTTATCCTTATATATTATTTTTTAATTAAAAAAGTTAATAGTTAAAATATTCCATTTATCATTTAAATATATTCCCACAATCTCAATAGAGTTTTTAGAAATTTTATTAAATGAAGGATATTCTATTTGTGCTATTTTTATATCCTTATATTCTCTGTATGTTATAGCAACATCATAATATCCGCCGTCTTTGGGCAAATAATTACAAAGTGCTTCTTCATCGTCTGAAAATATTCTCTGATATATAGAAGCTCTGTTTCTTATAGATTCTATAATATCTGCAGTTGTAAGCTCATATAATACATACATCTCATTTATTTTTTCTACAGTATTTTCATCGAGATTAGTAACAATATTTGATGTAAACTCCAAAGTATCTTTTGCAGATATTAATGTTGATATATATTTTTCAAACATATAAGCACCATATTCTGAATCTGCCTTATATTCTTTTTTGCAAGATACGAGTATAAAAATAGTTATTATAATCAATAAAATTTTTTTATTCATTTTAATATTTTCCTTTTAATTTTATTGTTGTATATTGTATTAAAAAATCTGCCATATCATAAAGCGATATTATAAAATTAACAGCATTATTTTCTATAGCACTTTTAGGCATACCAAATATAGTGCTTGTAATTTTATCTTGTGCAATAGTGAGGTTTTTGTTATTATACAAATTAATAATTCCTTCTGTGCCGTCATTTCCCATGCCGGTCATTATTACTGCTATTGCTTGATTTTTTATATTATCATTAATTGTGTTAAATAAATAATTAATTGATGGAATATAAGGTAAGTCTGATTTTAAATTAGGCTGCAATTTTATTTTGATATTATTATTATCTAAGTATATACCCATATTATTTTCTCCGGGGCAAATATACGCAAAGCCGGATTTTATTTCTTCATTATCCTCTGCTTCTTTTACTGTAATTTGCGATACATCATTTAAGCCCTTTGCTAAAGAATATGAAAAATCTTTTGGTATATGCTGTGCTATAAGTATCGGTATGGGGAAGTCTTTTGGTATAGAGGGGATTAATATTCTTAAAGCTTTAGGTCCTCCTGTTGATATTCCTATAGCTATGAGTTTGGGTTTTTTAAAATCTGAATAATTTATTTTATTTATGACTTCATTTACTCTGTTTACATGGTAGGGGAAAGTATTGATGGTATTTCTTTGTATACTAATATTTTCAAAAAAATTATTGTTTATAGTTTCTTTTGCTTTTATTTCTTCTTGTTGTTTAGTATTTTTATTTGCTATTGTATTTAATATTTCTTTTTCTATATATTCTATATTTATATTTTTATTTATAATTTTAAATGCACCTAAATTTGTTAATCTGCTATTTAAATCATCATTTTTATCTTTAGTTGATAATACTACTACTTTAGTGTTTATATTATCATTTTTCAATTGTTTAAGAAGCTCATATGCTCCCATCATAGGCAAATTAAATTCAACAAAAGCAAAATCTGTTTTATTATTTATTATAGTTTTATATGCATCTATACCATTATTTACAATATTTACTATCTTTACAGCAGGGTTTTTGAGAAGTATTTTTTTTATATTATCAGAAGTTTCTTTAGAATCTTCCGCTATTAATACATTGATAAATAATCCCATAATACACCAAAATTATTTATTATTATTTTTCTCATCTTCTTCTATAATTTCGTTTAAAGTATTAAATATTTCTGAAGTATTTTGATCGAATATACTTTGAGTGTTTTTTTCTTTTTTATTTATATCGTAAATATGTTTTTCATTGTCTGTATATTTAAAATCTTTATTATTATTATTATTTTTTACTTTAGTTTTTTTAATTTTTGTATATATTTTATCTTTTATTTTTTGATAAATATTTTTAATAGTGCTGCTTAATTTTATGATAAATAAAGAAACTATTCCAATAAAACATAGCACAACAAACCATTCGCCAAATCTGGTATATATTGTAATATTATCATTCAAAGCCACATTAGCAATCATATAATCAGGTTTCCAGAAAGGAAGTGTAGATATCACTTTACCGCTGCTTGATATATGACCAGTTACTCCGGAGTTTCCATTATGTACTATATCTCTTCTGTTTTCTATTGCCCTAAATACAGACATATAAAAGTGCTGAAGTAAAGAGTTATCGCTGTAAGACCAAGCATCTTCTGTAATAACAGCTATAGTTTGAGCTCCGTCATATGCAAACTTCCTTACAAAATCTCCGAAAGCACTCTCATAACATATTATTCCAGAAAACCTATAACCATTTGGATGCTCGAATACTGAAATTTTATCACCTATCTCCCATCTGCTTGCTCCTGCTTTGTCAAATTGTTCATAGATAAGAGCTATAATATTTTTAAATGGAAAAGTATTTAGAAGAAACTTATTATTTTGAAAAGGATAAGCTTCTCCTCCCGGAACGAGTTTTATTTTTCTGTAATCGTCAACAATATTTCCTTGTTCATTTATAAAATTTATTCCATTATAATATTTATAAGGGTTATATGCATTTTCATTTGTATTTTCTTCTATAATTGTTGTACCAAGCAAATGATGAGTCTGAGTATTTCTTATAGTATTATACAAAATGTAAGTATTAAAAATTGCAGGATATGTAGAATTTGAAACCATACCATATTGAAACATCTCTTCATAACGTGATAAATAATAGTTATATGAATCCATTGTTACAGATTCTGGGTATACTATTAGAGAAGGTTTTGATAATGCTGCATCGGTTGCCAATTTGCATATTCTCTTTACAGATATGGTGCTGTTTTGAGTATATCCGTCTGGCTTTTCTTCACTTTGGAATTTCTCTGATTTTAATAAAAACCTCTCAGCAAGTCCTTGTATACCGGGGGAGTTTCTTTTATAAGGTTCTCCTGTATATATGCTGTTCCAAGGAATGTTTGGGTCAAAAGATTTTTGTATGAGAGCCATTTTAGTTTTAGGCATAGAAACTCTTTTTGCTTCTACATAATTTAGTTTTATTAGGCCGTATACCAAAATAACAAAAAATACTGATACAGTTGCTGCAGCTGGTATAAAAATCTTTTTGTTTGATATTATTTTATTATTTTTTATACTTTCAGATTTTTCTATATATAATATTAAATAATGAGTGATAACAGCATTAGACAGATAAACTAAAAAACTTATTCCAAGCACTCCTATAGTGTCGGCTATTTGTATAAATGGTAAGAAATTCCACTGAGAATATCCTATAATACCCCAAGTAAAGCCCAAATATCCAACATTTCTCATATATTCCATAACAGTAAACACTGCAGGTACTATTAAAAATCTTATGTTAGGGAAAAGTTTTGAAAGATAACCGCTTACTATCATAGCAGGGAAATAAAATAGCAGAGTAAGTAAAAATAATATTGTAAATAAAGCTAAAAAAGAAACAGCAGCTTCTGTCTCTTTAAGCATAAATGCTGCCACCCATACAAGCAAATATCCAAAAAATACTATCACAAACAAGAAAGAAGATAGTATATAATATCTAATCTTGTCAGCTTTATATATAATAATATTTAGAGGAAATAGAGCTATAAATGCTATGGGGAAGAAATTAAGCGGAGGAAAAGCAAAAGCTAAAAGCATTGCAGAAGATATGCTTAATATAATTATTCCGTAAGTATATGAATTACTCTTTGTCACTTTTATAATTTCCCAATTTTTTTAATATCTATTATAGATTATAATGTTAAAAATATCAAAATATTTTATATGACTGAATATATTTTACCATTTCAAAACAAATTCAGTATAAAGCTCTCCGTCTTTAATAGATTTGGTAATCTCTAAAGAAGATTTAACGTGCGTAATAGAACCTAACAATAGAGAAGACCAAGCCATTAAAGATAACTCTAATATCTCAGGGTTTCCTGTAAAGTTTTTCATATGAGCTACTAATAATCTTTTTCTGCTTTTAATAACCTCAATTCTAACAGGGTCATGTATTTCTTTAAATATTACTTCAGCCACATAACGTAAGATGTAATATCTAGGGACAAATAGCAATATTATATTAAAATATTTTGGTATAAGTCTGTTGTAGTGGTATTCAGCAATATCTCTTATACCGGCATTATCACCATTATAAAACAAATCACATACAAGTTTATGAGGGTTGTGGAAACCAGCCATAAAAGGATACCATTCTCTTACAGATATATCATTTTTAAATATTAATGAAGAAGCAGGCTCCATAGCAGTAAGCCATTTCTGATAACCCTCTTCGCCAAACTTTTCTCTTACAAAGTCTTTTAATATTATTAAAGATATTCCTCTTACCCTTTGTGTTGTTGTTGCTGAAGAAGCTTTAGTATTTATCTTATATTTTGATATTTCATTATCTAAATCTGTTAGTATTTTATTATTATCATTAGCAAATTTGTTCATTGTATTTGCATAACTTGAAAGTTCATTAGAATTAGAATATATTTTATCTATGTTTTCATATATGGCATCTGATGTAGTTCTAAGCTTAGTCATAGATTTAGAAGCACTAACAGATAAAGTATTTAAAGTGTTAATATTATTTTTTATGTCTCCCAATTTGCTTGCTACATTTATATATTGTTTTTTAATATTATCACTTGAATTAGATATATTAGTAATTGAATTAACTATTTCATTAATAGCTTTTAATTGTTCAACAGAAGAGTTGTGTACGCTTCCCATTATTTCTGTAACTTCTTGTACATCTCTAGCCAACATATCAAATTGTGCTGTAGATTCTGTTAAATCATTAGTTGTTACTATGATTTTTTCTTCTATTGTTTGTAATACTTTATTGGCATTATCAGCTTGTTCGTTTGAAACTTCTGATAACTTTCTTATCTCCTCAGCAACTACCGCAAAACCAGAACTGTATTTACCAGCATGAGCTGCTTCTATAGCGGCATTCATAGCAAGTAAGTTTGTTTGATGTGCTATGTTTCTTATAGAACTTACGAAATTCGATATAAAGCCTAAAGCATTTCTCAAATCGCTTGTAGCTGTTGATGTGGCTTGCATTTTTTCTTTACTTTTCATGGAAGCTATATGCAAGTCTTTTGTTTTATTTGAAGCATTGAATATGATATTATCTATACCCTCTATAGTTTTAGACATTTGTTCGACAGACACAGATATTTGTTCTATACTATCACCCTCTTTTATTATTTTTTCTTGAAGTTCTTTAGTATCTCTGTCTATTTCATCTATATTATTAGAGTTAATATCTATATATTCCAATATATTTTTATTACTGTTTTCTACTATCTCTAAATTATTTAATTCTTCATGAATATTAGTTTTTATATTTTCTATAGATTCATTTATATTGTGTATTATGTCTGCATTTGAAGATATTTGATTTGTAAATCTATCACTTTGTTTTTTAGATATAGATATAATTTTTTTTACATTTGCTATAGTAGCCTGAAAATTATTATTTAGTATTCCCATCCATCTTGTAATTTCAGATACTTCATCGCCTCCGGAAAGCTCTGGTATGTCAACAGATAAATCTTTATTATTAATAGAATCGCCTACTATATCAGAAATTCTAGTTAATGATGAGAATATCAATTTTATGAAAAATCCTATTATGATAGCAGATATAACAAATACCATAATAATAGTATAAACTATAGACCTATTCATATAACTTATCTGCGAATCATAATAAGCATTTGGAATCATCATAACAACATTTAAAACATCAGATATGCTTTTTATATAAACTCTATAATCTTTATCATATATGTTTATGTTTTCTGTTACTATTTCATCTTTAGCTAAATTTGAATTAAATAACTGATAATAAACAGGATAAATTATATCAAGCTTGCTTTTGTTTAATCTATTGTCTTTAGAGTTAATAATAGTTAAATCTTCTTTATTAATAACTAAAAGTTCAGATGAATTTATATTAAATATATTTTTTATTTCGCTGCTGTTTGTATAGTCAAATAATACAGCCACATTTGCAACACCGATGGTAGTACCATTTTCAACAATAGTTTTGGATATATTTAGCATAGTTCTATTATACATAGAAGATAAAAAAGTCTTATAATACACATCAGTAGGAGAGTATGTATTTAAATTACTCCATATTCCATTTATATCATTAGTTATAATTATAAAATTTGTAGTTTTTGTATCTATATTGTATGATTTAGGAAGTTCATTAAACTCCAAAGTATAATTTGGTATAAATAAAATACTTAGAGTTCTATTAATATATGGGTTTGATTCATTAATATTTTCCATTAAAAAGTTGGAGGCATTATCGTTTAGATATGTATCACTTCTTTTGTCTGGTGTATTAAAAATTAGTGCAGATTTGTAGGCTAATTTATTTGCTTCTTCTCTTGAGGCATAGAATCTATTTTCAAAATCATTAGCTATAATTTTGAAGCTATTATTCATATTATCATCTATTACTTTATAGAAAGTTTCTATATTTAAATTGCTGCTTAAGAAATTAGAACTAATAGCGATAAAAGCCATTACAGCAAATATCATTAAAGTGATACGAAGTCTTATACTCATTTAAAAAAGCTCCTACTATATTACTATTAATGTCGGAATAACTAAGTATATTTTTTAGTGCATTATATAGTATTTAATTATACAATACTTAAATTAAAAAAGCGATATCTATAAAAATAGATACCGCTTTAGTTGTTATATGATGAAAAGAATAATTATACTCCCATTCTGTTTATAACCACATCAAGAAGCTGGTCCATAACACTGACAACCCTCGCAGAAGCATTATATCCATGCTGATACATTGCCATCTGTGCTACTTCTTCGTCTAAGTTAACTCCTGAAACAGACTGTCTTAATTTCTCAAGATATTCCATAACAATAGTTTGTTTTTCACTTTCGGAATTTGCTGTTTCAGTTCTTGAAGCTATTTGAGAAATACTTCCTGTGTAGAAATCATTAAATGTAGATTTACTTTCAACCATTATTTCTTTATTTTTCAAATTAGCTATAGCCAAAGCATTAGAACCATCGCCAATACCATTCCATTTATCGTTAAAACCATTACCGGTAGTATCTATACCTTTTGAAGCTGCTATGTAATTAATATCGTTTCTTATTATATCATTAACACTAATTGCAGCAGCAGGGTGTTTTTCTGGTGTTACAGTAAAGTTTCTAAAATCTCCAGCTAATTGATTAACCTGATTTGTAGCCTGCCAATTATAAGCACCATTAGCTCCAGACTGATTCAACAAACCAGATATGCCAACCAAAAAGTCTCCGGAATCTTCTATATGCTTAATAAAATATGAAGGCTTAACATAATCATCAAAACCCTTAGCCTTTAATACGAGTCTGTTTTTATCATCTAAATATGCTGATACATTAGCATCGCTTGAGTTTATTTTGTCTATCAAGTCTTTTACTTTCATTTGAGCAGTATAATCTATAGCAACATCAGCACCCTCTCTTGTTTTGCTTCCAAACACCAATGTTCCGCTGCTTCCTATGCTGGCATTAATATCAACACTATTTACACCGCTCACCTTAAACATTATAGTAGAATCTTCAGTACCGTCATTGTTTAAATCATAGTTTCCTATTACAGAAGGAGTTTTCTTAGTCATAGTAAAGAAATCAATTCCTGTTTCTTGATTCAAACCGAAACCGCTTCTATGTATTTCGTTTACACTGTCAGCCAAATTTACAGCTAAAGTATCTAAATCATTTATAGCATCAACAGTATCTATATCCCTAAGTTCTAATAAAGCCTTTAATTCTCCGCCCTGCAAATTAAGCTGTACATGGTCATTCTCCCAATAAACATCAAACATTCCATCATTAGCGGCACTTCTCTCTAAAGTTAATTTATTTACTACATTTCCTTGTATTAATGAACGGCTTCCTATATAAATCATTGTCTCATCAGGGTCAATGGATTTTATATCAACATTAGCCAAAGAAGATAATTCATCTAATAATAAATCTCTTTTATCTAATAAATCATTAGGGCTTTGACCCAATGCTTCTTGTTTTACTATGGCAGTGTTTAAACTTCTAATAGAGTTAGCTATATCATTAATTCTATTAACTTTATTTTCTACAAGAGAGTTTAAGTTGTTTCTCATTGAGTCCATTTGATTATACATCTGATTAAATGAATTATTTACCCTATCAGCTCTCTCTACCAAAGTCATTCTTGTTCCTCTCTCAGCAGGGTTAATACTCATCTCCTGCCAAGCGTCCCAAAATGCATCTAAGTCATTTCTTAAATTATATTCACCGGGCTCATTATATATAGCCTCTAATTGCTGCAAATAGTTATTTTTTGTCTTCCAATATCCATCGCTTCCAAGTTCAACCATTATTTTTGAATCTATAAACTCATCTCTTAATCTTTCTATTGTAGTTATTTCAGCACCTTGACCTATTTGTCCTGCACGCTCTGCTCTGTTTAAACTTGGTTCTTCGAGAGGCTTGTCAAATGTACGCATTACCACTCTTTGTCTGCTGTATCCTTTAGTGGCTACATTATTTATATTATGTCCTGTTACTTCTAAAGCTGTTTTGAAGTTTTGAAGGGATCTTTTTCCTAATTCTATACCAAAAAATGAGCTTGTTGACATTATTATGCTCCTTAAAAAATAGTTTACTGCTTGTTATTATATTTATCGTATTTATAAAAAAATTTATTACATTTTTTTTATCATTATTGTAACAAAAGGTAACATAATAAATATACATTATGTTACCTTTGTGGCTGTTGAAATGTTTCAAATAGAATATTCTAATAAAAGAGCATTTTTAGTAAGTCAAATATTGAATTTTTATTTTTAAAGCTAATCTTTTATTATAATTCAACTATGTTTACAGATTGTTCTATGCCATACTTACCTTTTAATTGTTCGTATTGTGATTTACTTCCTTTTGGCACATAAATAGTTTTTATAACTGTACCGATAAAGGCATTTTCTCCTATAATTGGAGGATTAGCTGATAAAAATGTAATATTATCCAATGAGCGGCAAGAATCAAATGCTCTTCTTTTTATTTCTTTAACATTTGAAGGTATCGTTATATTTTGCAATGAATGACAACTTGAAAAAAGATTTTCTTCTAATACTTTCATATTATCAGATAATTTAATTGTCTTTAATTTAGCACAGTTTTCAAAAGCTCTTGCTCCAATATCTGTAACAGAATTAGGTATTGTTAAATTTTCAAGGGCACATATAGGAAAAGTAAAGTATCCTATTTTTTTCAAAGTATTTGGAAAATTTAATGTTTTGAATTTACAAGCATAAAAAGCCCCGTCTTCTATTGATACTAAATTTGAAGGAATATTTATATATTCAAGTTTTGAACAAGTAACAGCGTCTTTTCCTATCACTGTTATATCATCTGGAATAATAATTTTTACTATATTGTCATTATAATTTTGAGAACCTCCTACTATATTATCTGGAAGTTTTTTATCTTTAAAATTTACATATTCAAGAGATACTATAACCTTATTTAATTTTAGATATCTTATCATTCCTGCTATTGTAGTTCCGTATTTCATACCATCATATGTTTTTTTACAATTACCTCTAAATATTACTTTGTTTTCACCATTGTGATCTTGAGCATATTTTTTTATTGCTTCTTCTATATTTTCTTTAGTAGCAGTATTAATATCTATTGCATATTTTGCTATTTCTGCCGGCAGTATAATTTCCATATCTTTTTTTTCTTTTTCTTCTTCAGTAGTATTGTTATCATTGTTTTCGCCTGCGTTGCCTGAGTTATTGTTATCTTGTGAAGTGCTGGCATTTGTAGAATTATTTTTGCATGAGAGTAGCATTAAAACTGTAATTAAAATAAGTATTTTTTTCATTTTCATAAACCTCTTAATATTGTTGTTTTCTATATATTTGTATTTATTGTTGTATATGAGTATATTTTTATAATATCTTTTTTAAGAGATATCATTTATATATAAAAGGTCAAATTTATTACATAAAAATTAATAATATTTTTTAAAAATGTTACCGGAAACTACATAAAAAAATCTTTTATGTATGTAAAAATGATATATTATTACATGTAGTAACAATAAGTTTTTTAATATGCAAAAAAATGAGAGGCCAGAACAGCCTCCCATATACAACAATATAAGAAGTTATGCAAAATATTTGGTTAGTATCGGTTTTCTGTTATAGAATTTATCATTGTAGTATTCATACTGTGATAAACCTATGAATCCACCAGAAACATTAACAACATTGGTGAATCCTAAATTTGTTAATATTCTACAAGCTGTATAACTAGTTAATCCAGTTTTACATGTAATATAAACAGGTCTGTCTTTAGGTACTTCGTCAAATCTGCTTCTCAAAGCACCAAGAGGTATATTAACAGCTTTTTCCAAATGACCAGCTTCAAAATCTTCTTTAAGTCTTACATCCAAGAAATAAGCCTCAGGGTCTTTTTCTAAAATATTTCTTACATCACTATAATGTACTTGCTTGAAATCACAATTCATGAGGTTAGAAGCAACATAACCAGCAAAGTTCACAACATCTTTAGCAGTACCAAAAGAAGGAGCATAACATAATTCTAAATCTTTCAAATCATAAATAGTACCGCCGAATTTTATCAATGTAGCAATAACATCTATTCTCTTATCAACATTTCCTCTTCCAATAGCCTGAGCTCCCAATACCTTACCAGTAGGCACTTCATATATTAATTTGAAATGTAGAAGTTTAGCATTAGGCATAATAGAAACGCTATCAAAAGGTATAATGTCTACAGTGTCATAATTAATATTTAGATTCATAGCTTTAATATATCCTTCAGAAAGCCCAGTAGAAGCACCATTATATCTAAATACTTTAATTACAGAAGAGCCGATATATCCTCTGTTGTCAACAGTTCTTCCGTTTATATGGTCAGCCACAGCACGTGCTTGTTTTTGAGCAGGACCAGCTAAAGCAAGTCTGTAATAATCTTGACATAAAGCTCCGTAAATCTCTATAACGTCTCCTATAGCATAAATATCTTTGTCATTAGTTCTATAATTAGCATCAACTTTAATAGACTTAGTTTTACCAAGCTCAATACCCGCCTTAACAGCAATATCAGTTTCAGGAGCAACACCTATAGCAAGTATAACAGCATCAGCCTCTATCTTTTTACCAGAAGCAAGCACAACAGTATTCTCTTCAAAACTCTCAACCTTGTCTTCTACTATTAAATTAACACCATTATCTATAAGCTCTCTATGAAGAATTTGAACCATATCATAATCGAAAGGCTTCATAATTTGAGGCAAAGCTTCTATAATAGTTACATCATGACCAGCTTCTTTGATATTTTCAGCCATTTCTATACCAATAAAACCGCCTCCAATAACCGCAACCTTAGCATTTTTCTTACCGCCTAAAAAAGAATGTATCTTAGCTATATCAACAACATTTCTAACAGTGAAAATGTTAACTTTTTCAATTCCTTTAATCGGAGGAACTATAGGCTTAGCACCCATAGATAATATAAGTTTATCGTAGCTCTCTTTATATTCTTTACCCTCGCTTATCACCGTAACTTCTTTTTTCTCTCTGTCTATCGCTATAACCTCGCTATTAACTCTTGCATCTACGTTAAACTGCTTCAAAAACTTTTCGGGAGACATTAAAAGTAAAGTTTCCTCACTCGGTATGAGGCCTCCGACATAATAAGGAAGAGAACAGTTGGAAAAAGAAACATGAGGACCTTTTTCAAATAATATAATCTTATCTTCTTCGTTTAATCTTCTAAGTCTTGCAGCTGCAGAAGCTCCTCCAGCTACTCCTCCAACTATTAGTATTTTTTTCATGAAATAATCTCCCATTTTTATTTTTTATATGTACATAGTATAGGTATATTATAATTAAAGTCAAATTTATTTTGCATTTTTTTAAAATTTTTTAACAAAAAATATTTTTATTAAAAGGGTTTATGGGTATTATAATAGGTATTAATAATGTTTTATTGACTAACATTATGTTTTAATATGTGAATTGTTGTATAATAAAAATATATAAAAATATTTTGTTATCGTAAATAGTAATGTTGACTTTTTGGCAATAAATTATATTATAATCAAGTAACTTATGTTAAGGGGAATTGTTATGAAAAAAGTTATTGTTATTTTTAGTTTTTTATTATTGCTCAGCTGCAGTAAGAGTAATAATAAGAATTATATTTTTGCTACAGGCGGTACTAGCGGTACATATTATTCATTTGGAGGGGCTATAGCTAATATATGGAATAGCAATATAGAGGCTATGAATGTTACTGCACAGTCTACTGGTGCATCTGCTGAGAATTTAAGATTATTAAATATGCATGAGGCGGATTTAGCTTTAGTTCAAAATGATGTTATGTATTATGCTTATAATGGAAGTGATATTTTTGACGGAGAGGTTTTAACTAATTTTTCTGCAATGCTTACATTATATCCGGAGATTGTTCAAATAGCTGCTACAAAATCAAGCGGTATTACTAATATAGCAAGTATGAAAGGAAAGAGAGTATCAGTAGGAGATGCTGGAAGCGGTGTTGAATTTAATGCTAAACAAATATTAGAAGCTTATGGTTTAACTTTTAATGATATACAAAAATCAAGTCTTTCTTTCAAAGAATCTAGCGATGGTTTACAAAATGGCACATTAGATGCTTGTTTTATAGTTGCAGGAATTCCTAATGCTGCTTTACAGGAATTATCATTATCTACTGATATAGTAATGGTTGGTTTGGACGATGTTGAGATTGCTGATATAATGAAGAAATATAATTATTATACAGAAGCGGTTATACCTGCTAATACTTATAAGGGAGTTACTTCTGATACTAAGGCACTTGCTGTAAAAGCTACAATAGCTGTTAATAACAATATACCTGAAGATGTTGTTTATAATATGTTAAAAACTTTGTTTGATAAACAAGCTGACTTGATTACAGCACATGCTAAAGGTGAGGAATTAGATATTAATCAATCTTATGAAGGAATATCTATACCTTTTCACAGCGGTGCTTTAAAATATTATCAAGAATTAGGATATCAAGTAAAATAATATAATATATTATTTTATGAAAAAACTTATTATACTATTATTATTATCTTTACTGCTTTTTATTACTATTATTCCTATATTTCCGAGATTAGTATTAGAAAGCGTAAAAGATAATAATAATAAATATATATTTAATTTAATAAAAAAAGAATTTATAATTTCATACACGCATTCAGTTAATAAAGGCAGAGTTAGTGATTATTATATTATAGATGAGAATTATAATATAATATTATACAAAACAACTTTCGTTTCTTATGGTGCTGGTATAGCTGAACCTGAAAATAATGAAAATATTATTATTAAAGATGATAATATAGAAATTAATAATATAAACAAAGTTATTAGAGATTTTTATTTATTTGTGGGCATTGTTGCTGAGCATAGCATAACGGCAGATGACAAAGAAATAATGCTTAAAAGTTTGTTTAAACCTCAGACTAATATAAAGATAAAATATATAAAAGTATCATTAATTGATTTAATAAAAAATATGATAAGGGGGAGTAAATGAAGCATAATAATCATGATATCATACATGTAACGGCAGAAGAATTAGATGATTATATGAGCAAATATGACAGTGAATCGAGATACAGAAGATTTAAAGATTGGAAGAAATATTTAATTATAATTATATCAGTAGCTTTTTGTTTGTTTCAGCTTTATTCTATTTTATCCGGCAAGATAACTGCCCAAGTTGTGAGGGCTACGCATTTAGCTTTTGTTATGGCACTTGCATATTTACTTTTTCCTGCCATGAAAGATATGCCTAAAGATAAACTTCCTTGGTATGATGTGATAATTGCAATAGTTGGTGCTTGTTCTTGGCTGTATATCACTATTAATTTTGACAGTTTAATAAGAAGGGCTGGTATATACAACACTACTGATATTATTATTGGCATAATAGGAATATTGATTTTATTTGAAGCTTGCAGAAGAATAGTGGGTACTCCTATACTTATAATATCATTAGTTTTTATAGTTTATGCTTTATTTGGTGCATATGCACCCGGATTTTTAAATCATAGAGGATATTCTATACAAAGACTTGTTTCACATTTATATTATAATACTGAAGGTATAATGGGTACACCTATTGGGGCATCTGCTACATTTATTTTCTTATTTATATTTTTTGGTGCTTTGCTTGATAAGACAGGAATAGGTCAGTTTTTTATAGATATATGTAATGCTATAGCTGGAAGTTATGACGGAGGTCCTGCAAAGGTTGCTGTACTTACGAGTGCGATGTTTGGTACTGTTTCTGGAAGTTCTGTTTCAAATACTGTTGGTACAGGAAGTTTTACTATACCTATGATGAAGTCTTTAGGATATAGAGCTGAGTTTGCGGGAGCTGTTGAGGCTTCTGCTTCTACGGGCGGGCAATTAATGCCTCCTATAATGGGTGCTGCTTCTTTTTTGATGGCTGAGAGTTTGGGTATACCTTATAAAGAGGTTGCCAAGGCTGCTATTATACCTGCTATACTTTATTTTACTGGTATATTTATAATGGTGCATTTGGAGGCTAAAAAGACTGGGCTTAAAGGTTTATCAAAAGATTCTCTTCCAAAGATTGGCGAGCTTTTAATGAAGAAGGGTTATTTGGTTATTCCTCTTGCTACTATAATATATTTCTTTGTGCTTGGTAAAACTGCTATATACGCTGGGCTTATGGGAATAATTGCTGCGGGGTTGGTTGCTATTGTTAACTCTATAGTTGATATAATTCTTAAGAGAGAGAGAAGTTTCACTTTTAATGATTTAATAGATGTATTTGTTAATGGAGCAAGAAACATTATAAGTGTTGCTGTTGCTTGTGCTATGGCTGGCATTATAATAGGTGTTATTACATTAACAGGTTTAGGCTTAAAGATTGGTGCGGGGCTTATATCTATATCTGGCGGAATATCTATACTTCTCCTTATGCTTACTATGATTAGCTCTATAATACTTGGTATGGGTGTGCCTACAACTGCCAATTACTTAATTACTTCTACCATTGCTGCGGGTGCTATAATAGGGCTTGGATTTGAACCTTTGGCTGCTCATATGTTTGTATTTTATTTTGGTATAATAGCTGATGTTACGCCTCCTGTTGCTTTGGCTGCTATGGCTGGTGCTGCTATTGCTAAGTCTGACCCGCTTAAGACGGGTTTTGAGGCTACGAAGCTTTCTATAGGTGCTTTTATTATACCTTATATGTTTGTATTTAATCCGCAGATACTTATGATTAATACTACTTTTATTGAGGTTGTACCTATACTTATTACTTCGCTTATTGGTATGTTTGGAGTATCTGCTGGTCTTGATGGATATGTATTTAGAAAATGTAACTTTATTGAGAGGATTTTATTTATAGCGGCTGGGCTTTTGTCTATATATCCTGAGTTTTACACTGATATCATAGGAATAGGCTTGATAGTGGTTCTTATAATATTACAATTATTAACGAGAAAGAAAAAGGCTGTTGCTTAAATAAACTTATAAATAAAAGGGGGCTTATTAGCAGCCCCTTTTTTAATTATTATTACATATTTACTTATTATCTATTTATTTATTCATTTGCATTCCATTGGCTCACTGCATCATCGTTTGATAATTCTGAAATTGAGTTCTTATTAAATTTAGGTTCTTTATGCTCTTTTAATTGTGATACATAATGTTTTGTAAGTAAATATACAGGCTTATTGAGTATTATTAAAATGACAATGTTAAGCAATGCCATAACGCCCATAAACATATCGCCTGCTCCCCATATAGTTTTAAACTCTGCTAATGAACCTGCAAATACCATAGCTATAGTCATAAGCCCAACTATTACATATGAAACCATATTATCTTTTAAAGCAAAAGCACCTGTTTTTATATAAAAGAAATTACCAAGTATAGAGCTGTAAGATAACAACAATATACATACAGTGATAAAATAAGAACCAAAACTTCCCAAATGAGATTCCATAGCATATTGGAAAAGCTTTATTCCTTCCATATCTTTAACAGCATTCATAGCTTCTGGAGATAGCAAAAGTATAAAACCAGAAATAGAACATATAAGCAAAGTATCTGTAAATACAGAGAACATTTGTATAAGCCCCTGTTTACAAGGGTGAGAAGTATGAGCGGCAGCCGCTGCATGTGGTGCTCCTCCCATACCTGCTTCATTTGAGAATAATCCTCTTTTTAATCCGTTTGAAATGGTTGCTCCTATGGCTCCTCCAAACATTGCACTTGGTTTAAAAGCTTGTACGAATATATTCTGAAATACTAAAGGCACTGATGATAAATTAGTAAAGAATATATAAAGCCCTATAAGTATATATGGTATTGCCATAACAGGAACTATAAATACGCAGGCATGTGTTATTGTGTCTCTTTTTTTGCTGAATAATATCAATGCTGTAATAATTGTTAAAGCAATAGCAGTAATCATTACAGATACATTATATTTTGATAAAGCATTTGATATAGTATTTGCCTGAACACCGTTAAAAGTAGTGTAGGTGAATATCATACATAATGCAAATATAGTAGCGATTATTGGTTTTTTGAGTTTGCTTTTTATATAAAAAGAAGCTCCTCCTATAAACTTTCCTTGAGAATCTTTTTCTTTATATAATTGAGCGAGTGTACTTTCAGTAAAAGCCAAACTTCCGCCCAAAAGAGCCATAAGCCACATCCAAAATAATGCTCCCGGTCCTCCTGCAGAAATAGCCCCCATAACTCCAGTAATGTTTCCTGTGCCTACTCTTGAAGCAGTGCTTATACAAAAACTTACAAATCCTGATACTCCGTCACCTTTTTCATGTTTTGAAAATAGAAGTTTTAGAGCATGTATAGAGTGTGAAATTTGTATTCCTTTGAGTCTAATAGTAAAAAATACAGCCACCACAAAAAATACAGATAAGAGCAAATATCCATACATAACATTATTTGTGTTTGTTATAATAGCATTAATAATATTCATAAGTATATCCTTTATCTTATAAAAAAATTATAAATATTAGAATTTAATGAATTACTAATCATAGTATTGTAAAAAATATATATTATTTTTTTGATTTTGTCAAAAAGTTTTTATATATAGTTTGAAATGTATTTAAATATATTTGATTTTTATCAATGTATAATAGGGCAAAAATATAATTATTTTTTTAATATAGTTGCTATTATATAAAATTTTATTCTATCCATGTGATTATTTATTGGGTCTAAGCCTAGTATTTCCTTAATTTTTTTCATTCTATATAAAATTGTATTTCTATGCATAAATAGTTTTTCACATGTTTTGTTTATATTCATATCGCAATTACTCATTGTGATTATTGTTTCTTTAAAAGCTATGTTTTTATTAATTATGTTCAAAGTATTTTTTAATATCATATAAGAACTAAAATATCCTTCATTTAGAATAATATATTCTAACATATAATCTTCTATAAAATATGTATTATTATTTGTGTGTGCTATATAATTAAATAAGAAGTTAGCTTGTTCAAAGCTTTTATGCATATCTTCTAAATTGTTTACTATGCAGCCGCACATAGCAAAAAATTTTATATCTATATTAATTTCATTTCTAAGGCTTGTAAAAAAATAATTAATAATTTTCTTTTTATCTTGTATTTTTTCTTTGCTATTAAAACTTTTTATTATAATAAATTGTTTATTACCAATATATGTTATTATATCTTGTTTGTAAAAATATTTTATATTTTGTAATTTATTGATTAGATATTCAGATATTTTATACATATCATATTTTCCATTGTTTTCAATTTTTAATAAACATACATTTCTATCGATATCAAATGAATAATTATTATTTTCTGCCCAAATATTAATAGAAGATACATAATTATGGCAATCTTTAGATATAATTTTATATATATAATTATTTAATGTAGTTTGTTTTAATATCTGTTTATCTATATCTATTTCTCTTCTAATTAATATTTCGGTAAGCATTTTTACCATATTTGCTATTAATTTAATTTCTTTAGGATTACCTGTAACCCCTACAACTCCTATAATTTCGTTATTTATAAACAATGGTATATTTACTCCAGGTTTACTGCTTTCAGTATCATTATCTATATAATCAAAATATTCCATACTTTTGGCATTTCTTATAACATCTAATGCCCCTAAATGTATTTTCCCTATTCTTTTTTCATCTCCGCTTGCAATGATTTCACCATATTCATTCATAATATTAATATTTACTTCATAATTAATATTATCCATTATCTCTTTTAATAGTTTTCTTGCTATTTTTTCATCAATAGACATAACAAATTATTCTCCATTTGTTTTGTATATAATAGATATTTCGTACAAAATATGTATAAATATTATAATAAAAAAACAAAATATACACAATAATATTATGTAATTATCTATAGTTTTGTATATTTTATACAAAAAAGATTTTCATTATTATACCATTTGTATAAAGATTATGCCTTTAATTTGAATATAATTATTAAGCATGAATAAAATTTTATGAATGGATATTCAAATGAAAATAATAGCATATTCTGTTAGAGATGAAGAGATAGAAATATTTAATTCTATTTCATTTAATCTTGGTTTTGAAATAAAATTAGTTTCTCAGCATTTAACAGAAGATAATATAAATCTTGCTGAAGGATTTGATGCTGTAATATTTACAGGTTCAGGTACTGTAAATAGAAAAGTATTAGAGATGATGAAGAAGTTTAATATTAAATTTGCTTCAACAAAGTCTGCAGGGACGGATAATATAGATTTAAAATCGGCAAAAGAGTTAGAAATAAAATTTGCAAATGTTCCAAGCTATTCTCCAAATTCAGTAAGTGAATATGCTATTTTGTGTGTTCTTGCTCTACTTAGAAATTATAATAAATATATAACAAGAATCAATAATCAAGATTTCACAATAAAGAATTTACTTGCTAAAGAAATAAGAAATCAAGTAATAGGCGTAGTAGGTGTTGGAAAAATAGGTTCACTTACTGTAAAACATTTAAGCGGATTTTCTCCTAAAAAAATACTTGTAAATGATGTGTTTGAAAAAGATGAATTAAAAGCTATAGCTGAATATGTTTCTTTAGATGAAATATATAAAAATAGTGATGTGATAATTTATCATATTCCATTATTAGAAGAGACAAGGTATTTGATTAATGCTCATTCTATATCAAAGATGAAAGATGGAGTAATTATAATTAACCTTTCAAGAGGAGAAATATTAAACACTAAAGATGCTTTAGAAGCAGTAAATAGCGGAAAAATATCAGCAATGGCATTAGATGTTTATGAGAATGAGAACAAATATTTTAGATTTGATTATAGAGAAAAATATATAGAAGATGAACATTTTGCTGCTCTTTTAAGACATCCTAATATTATTGTAACACCTCATATAGGATTTTTTACTGATGAAGCTGTAAAGAATCAAATAGAAACTTCATTAAACAATGTATCAGAATTTTTAAAAACTAATAAGTGCCAAAATGAAATAATTATTAAATAAAAAAATAAAAAATAAAGGAGTACAAAAATGAAAATAGGATTTATAGGATTAGGTATTATGGGAAAACCTATGAGCAAAAATTTGTTAAAAGCAGGACATGAGCTCATAGTTTATAACAGATCAAAGGCATCTGTTGAAGAATTAGTAAAAGAGGGAGCTAAATCAGCTAATAATCCAGCAGAAGTAGCTAAAGAATGTGATGTTATAATAACTATGCTTCCAAATTCTCCCCAAGTTAGAGAGGTTTGTTTAGGTGAGAATGGAATTATAGAAGGAGCTAAAAGCGGAACTATAGTTGTAGATATGAGTTCAATAGACCCAGTAGAATCAAAAGCTATAGGTGCAGAGCTTTCTAAAAAATCTATAGAACTTATTGACGCTCCAGTATCAGGAGGAGAACCTAAAGCTATAGACGGTACTTTGTCTGTGATGGCAGGCGGTAAGAAAGAAATTTTTGATAAAGTTTCTGATTTATTAAAACCTATGGCTTCTTCAGTAGTTTATGTAGGAGAATTAGGTTCTGGAAATGTTGCTAAATTAGCTAATCAGGTTGTAGTAGCTATCAATATTTCAGCAGTTTCTGAAAGTTTAATTTTAGCAAAAAAATTAGGTGCAGATCCTGAATTAGTTTATAAAGCTATAAGAGGCGGACTTGCAGGGTCTACAGTTATGGACGCTAAAGCACCTATGATGCTTGAACATAATTTTAAGCCTGGCTTTAGAATTGAACTTCATATAAAAGACTTAAATAATGCTTTAAATGCTTCTCATGCGGTAAACTCTTATTTGCCTTTAACTGCTCAAGTTATGGAAATAATGCAGTATCTAAAATCTGATGGATGTGCTGCTGATGACCATAGTGCTATATTAAAATATTATGAGAAAATCACAAATGTTTCTTTAAAAAAATAATACGGGGATAAAATATTATGAGTATTGATATAAAAATTGAAAAAATGGAAATATATCCAGTAGCTGGTAAAGACAGCATGCTTTTAAATTTAAGCGGTGCTCATGCTCCATACTTTACAAGGAATGTAGTTATATTAAAAGACAGTGAAGGAAAAATAGGAGTAGGAGAGGTTCCAGGCGGCGAAAAAATTACTAAAGGTCTTGAAAGTGTAAAATCAATAGTTGAAGGAAGCCGCATAGGTGAATATAAAAATACTCTTATAAAAATACAAAATTCTTTAAAAGATGAAAACGACGTAAGAGGCTCTCAAACATTTGATTTAAGAACCGGCGTACATGTTATGACAGCAGTTGAAGCTCCTTTATTAGATTTATTGGGTCAAACATTAGGAGTATCTGTTGCATCTCTTTTAGGAAACGGACAATTAAGAGATAAAGTATTAATGTTAGGATATTTGTTTTATGTAGGTGATAGAAACAAAACAGATTTAGAATATTATCATGATGATAATGCACCTAACAAATGGTACAAAATAAGACATGAAGAAGCTCTCACTCCAGAAGCTATAGTTGAACTTGCTAAAGCATCAAAAGAATTGTATGGCTTTAATGATTTCAAATTAAAAGGCGGAGTTTTAGAAGGTAAAGAAGAAATAAAAGCTATAAAAGCTTTGAAAAAAGCATATCCTGAGGCAAGAATTACATTAGACCCTAATGGCGGATGGCTTTTAAAAGAGGCTATAGAAATATGTAAAGATATGCATGGAATATTAACATATTGTGAAGACCCATGCGGTGCTGAGGGCGTATTTTCAGCAAGAGAAATAATGGCCGAATTTAGAAAAGCTACAGGACTTCCTACCGCTACTAATATGATAGCAACAGATTGGAGAGAAATGAGCCATTCTATAATATTGCAATCAGTAGATATCCCTTTGGCTGATCCTCATTTCTGGACTATGTCAGGTTCTGTAAGAGTAGGACAGCTTTGTAATGACTTTGGTTTAACTTGGGGCTCTCACTCTAACAACCATTTTGACATTTCTTTAGCTATGTTTTCTCATACTGCTGCTGCTGTACCTGGTAATATTAATGCTATAGATACTCACTGGATATGGCAGGAAGGCATAGAGAGATTAACAAAAGAACCTTTAAAAATAGAAAATGGATATGTAAATATACCTAAGAAACCTGGTTTGGGTATAGAACCTGATATGGATCAAATATTAAAAGCTAACAAATTATATAAGGAAAAATGTTTGGGTGCTAGGGACGATTCTATAGGAATGCAGTATTTAATTCCTAATTGGAAATTCAATCCTAAGAAACCTTGTCTAGTAAGGTAATAAATAATAAAAAAATATATATTAAAATCAAAGAGGTATAAGTATGGATGAAGCAACAAGAATGATATTAGGGCTTATTTTAGGTGTAGGCATAATGATATTTTTGGTAATGTTTACAAAAATACATACATTTATAGCCCTATTAATAGCTGCCATGATAACTGGTATTATAGGCGGCATGCCGATAACTGATATAACAAATGCAGACGGCAAAAAAATAACAGGATTAATAACAGCAATACAGTCTGGTTTTGGCAACACTTTATCAAGCACAGGTATTATTATAGGATTAGGTGTTATGATGGGCGGGGTATTAGAGAAATCAGGCGGAGCTGAAAGGCTGGCATTTACATTTATAAAATTTATTGGTAAGAAAAAAGAAGAATGGGCTTTAGGTATTACAGGTTTAATTGTATCTATACCTGTATTTGCAGATTCAGCACTTTTAATTTTTGCTCCATTATTGAAAGGTATGTCTCAAGTTACAGGAAAGTCTGTTGTAGGTTTGGCACTTGCTTTGGCTGCAGGTTTACAGCTTTCTCACTCATTGGTACCGCCTACACCAGGACCTTTAACTGCTGCAGGTCTTCTCAATGTAGATATGGGAGCCATGATACTTACAGGAATTGCAGTATCTATTATTCCTTTAATAGCTGCGATATTTTATACAAAATGGCTTGGAACAAAAATATATCAAATACCAAATGAGCAAGGCGGATTTGATAAAAAAGAATTTAAAGCAGAATATATACGTTCTATGTCAGAACTTGAAAAATTAATGGGCTCTAAAGAACTTCCTTCATTTGTTATGTCATTAGCTCCTATAGTAGTTCCTTTGATATTGATTTTTGCTAAAACTATATTAGATGTATCAAATGCAAAACTTGGAGTTTTAAATAGTATAATAGATTTTTTAGGAAGCCCTGTTGTTGCTTTGATGATAGGAACACTTATTGCTATTTACGGACTTGCTTTTAAAGACAGTAAAAAAGATGTGTTAAAAGTTTTGGAAGATTCTGTAAAATCAACAGGTATGATAATGCTTATTACAGGAGCAGGCGGATGTTTAGGAAATGTAATTAAAGTAAGCGGACTTGGGGATGTTTTAGGTGATGTAGTTGTTAATTTGCCTATACCTGCTTTGCTTATACCTTTTGTTATAGCTGCTTTAATGAGAATAGCTTTAGGTTCTGCTACTGTTGCTATAACTACTGCTGCTACTTTAACAGCACCTTTGATGGGTGATTTAGGAACTTCTCCTATATTGTTGGCTCAGGCTTGCTGTGCTGGTGCTATATCATTTTCATATTTTAATGATAGCGGATTCTGGGTATTTAATGGTATGTTTGGTGTAAGCGAATTAAAAGATCAGGTTATGTGTAAATTTACTGTATCTATGATAATGTCGCTTTTAGCTTTAGCAGTATTATTTGTTATGCAAATATTTATTAAATAAGAATAATTTATTATATAAAAATAACCTATTAGAAAGGATATAATTATGAGTTTTCAACCAAAAGGAATTATTCCGCCTATAGTAACACCTATAGATGATAATGGAAATATTAACTATAAAGTTTTAGAAGAGTTATCTATTCATTTAATAGAAGAGGGAGTTCATGGTTTGTTTCCTATGGGAACAACAGGAGAATTTTATGCTGTTGATGAAGAGGAATACATAAAAGTATTAGAAACTGTAAAAAAAGCGGCAGCTGGAAGAGTACCTGTTTACGGGGGAGTTAATAGCATATCAACAAAAGGTGCTTTAAGATTATTAAAAATATGTGAAGATGTAGGAATGGATGCCATTTCTGTATTGACACCTATGTTTATATCTCAAACACAAGATGAATTATATCAACATTATAAAACTATAGCTTCTCATTCATCATTGCCTATAGTATTGTATAATAATAAACCTAAGACTAATGTTACTATAGAGTCTAGTACAGTAGCTAAGCTTGCTAAGATAGATAATATAGTTGGTGTAAAAGACAGCACTGGAGATATGACTAATACAACAGAATATATTCGTTTAACTAGAGATAATGAAAATTTTAATGTTCTTTTAGGAAGAGATACTTTAATATATGCTGGTTTATGCTGCGGTGCTAAAGGTGCTATAGCATCATGTGCTAATGTTGCTCCTAGATTAACTGTTGATATATATGAGAAATTTATGGCAGGAGATTTAAAAGGCTCATTAGATGCTCAATTTGCACTTGCTCCTATTAGAATAATAAGTAATATGGGAACTTTCCCAGCAGTTATTAAAGAAGGATTAGTTCAGCAGGGAATTAATGTAGGAAAATGTTTGGACCCTATACAGAAACTTAAAGATGATGAAATAGAAAAATTGAGAGCTGTACTAAGAGAAGCAGGATTAATCAAATAAATTATTATTAAATTGATTTGTAAAAAGAGGATTATAATGAAAAAATCTTTTATAAAAATTAATGAAAATGATAATGTAGTTGTAGCAATAAAGGATTTAAAGGAAGGCGAATATATCGATGAGGGTTTTAAAGTTAATTCTAATATACCTCAATCACATAAGATAGCTTTAAAAGATATAAAAAAAGATGAGGCTATTATTAGGTATGGTATTTGCATTGGTTTTGCTTTGCAGGATATAAAAAAAGGCGATTGGGTGAATGAGCATATATTAAGACTTCCTTTAGCTCCTAAATTAGAAGATTTAGTGTTTACTGAAAATATTGTATCTAATCTTCCTAAACCTTTAAGAACTACATTTGAAGGCTATGATAATCCGGGAAGTAAATTTGCAGGTACAAGAAATATACTTGCTATAAGCACAACTGTACAATGTGTTGCTGGAGTTTTAAATGTGGCTGTGAAAGAGATGAAGGAAAAACTGCTTCCAAAATATAAAAATGTAGATGATATAATTGCTATTAATCATGCTTATGGATGCGGGGTTGCAATAAATGCTAAAAATGCTGATATTCCTATAAGATCTTTAAGGAATTTAGTAAAAAATCCTAATTTCGGTTCTGAGGTTATGGTGGTAGGGCTTGGATGTGAAAAGCTTACTGTAGATATGCTTTTAGATGAAAATTTAATTAATGAGGATAATGTTATTATATTACAGGAAAAGAAAGGTTTTCATAATATAATGAATTCTCTCATGGAAATGGCAGAGAAGAAACTTGAAAAATTAAATCAAAGAAAAAGAACAACTTTGCCTTTATCTAAACTTTGTATAGGTATGCAGTGCGGGGGCAGTGATGCTTTTTCTGGTATTAGTGCTAATCCTGCAGCAGGTTATGCTTCAGATATGCTTGTATCAGCTGGAGCTACAGTAATGTTTTCTGAAGTTACGGAAGCAAGAGATGGTGTGCATATATTAGCGGCAAGATGCAAAGATGATACAGTAGGAAAAAAGCTCGCTTCAGAAATGAAATGGTATGATGATTATTTAGCTGTAGGAGAGGCTGATAGAAGTGCTAACCCTACTCCTGGAAATAAAAAAGGAGGACTTGCTAATATAGTTGAAAAAGCTATAGGGTCTATTGCAAAATCTGGAACAGCTCCTATAGTAGAAGTACTTTCTCCTGGTGAAATCCCTACTAAACATGGCTTGATATACGCTGCTACTCCTTCTAGTGATATAGTATGCGGACCTTCTCAGTTAGCTTCTGGGATTACTTTGCAGGTATTTATGACAGGAAGAGGTACGCCTTATGGATTAGCTGCTGCTCCTGTTATAAAAGTATCATCAAGAAATGATTTGAAAGACATGTGGAGTGATTTAATAGATTTTAGTGCTGGAGATATTGTTACAGGAGAGGCTGATATAAAAGAGGTTGGAGAAAGGCTGTTTAATGAAATATTAGATGTGGCAAGCGGAAGAAAAAAAACATTTACAGAGCAATATCATCTTTATAATGATATGTGTATATTTAATCCTGCTCCTATTACATAATAATTTATGTACGATAGAAAATGAAAGGAATGTTAAAATTCTTTTCATTTTCTTATATATAATCAATTTCTATTTATTTTTAATTTTATAAAAACACATTATAGTATATAATACTTCATAATAATTAAGAGGAAATCTAATGAAAAAGATAATAATAATACCAGATTCATTCAAAGGAAGTGCTAGCAGTATGGAAGTTTGCAGCTGCATAGAAAGAGGCGTATTAAAAGTATTTAAAAATGCTATTATAAAAAAAATACCGGTTGCTGATGGCGGAGAGGGAACAGTTGATTCTATAATTTATGCAGCAGGCGGAAATATAAAAAAGGTATATGTAAAAAATCCATTAGGTGAAACTATAGAAGCGAAATATGGTATTATTAGTAAAGATAAGGCTGTTATAGAAATGGCTGAAGCGTCAGGAATTACTTTAGTTGATGACAATGAAAGAAATCCTTTGAAATATTCAACTTATGGAACTGGAGAGCTTATAAAAGATGCTTTAAATAGTAATATAAAAGAAATATTAATAGGTATAGGCGGAAGTGCTACTAATGATTGCGGTATTGGAATGGCTAGTGCTTTAGGATATAGATTTTTAGATAAAGATAATAATGAACTCAATGCTATTGCTGAAAATATGATAAAGGTTGCTTACATAGATGACAGCAATGTAGGTAAAAGAATATTTGATATAAAAATAAAGGTTGCTTGTGATGTGAAAAACCCACTATATGGTGAAAATGGAGCTACTGCTATATATGGAAAACAAAAAGGTGTTACAGAAGAAAGCTTTCAGATACTTGATGACGGACTTAAAAATATAGCAAGAATTGTTAAAGAAAAATTTAATAAAGAAATAGACTATATAGAAGGATCAGGTGCTGCTGGAGGGCTTGGAGGCGGTCTTGTTGCCTTTTGTAATGCTCAATTAAAAAGCGGTATTGATGCTGTGCTTGATATTATAGATTTTGAGGAACAAATAAAAGATGCTTCTCTTATTATAACTGGTGAAGGTGCTATTGACGGTCAGACAAAAAAAGGTAAAGTGCCTGTAGGTGTTGCAAGAAGAGCTTCTAATACTCCTGTAATTGCTATAGTAGGTGATATAAGAGATGGAGCTGAGGCAGTTTATGATATGGGAATTGTATCTATTATGCCTGCTTTAAAAAGAGCTATGCCTCTTGAGGAAGCTATAAAAAATTCTAAAGCACTAATAGAAGATGCTGCAGAGAGAGCCTGCAGATTTATAAGCATTAATTTATAAAATCTTTATACGTATATACAAATAAGAATATAATAATAAAATATTATATTCCTATTTGTTTTTATATATCTTTTTTGGCTATATTTTATTTTAAATATTTTCATACAATTAAATGTATATTAAATAAAAATGAACAATTTATTCAGAATCCCCGCCCTTTATTCTTTATTGTATATTTAAAATTATAACTTCATTTATATTTCAAACTCAAATAATAAAAGCACACCCGCCCAAGTATTAATTAGATTTTTAAATTAGTTTACCGCACGGTGAGCAGATTTTTTAATATAAAAAGAGTTGCATTTTTAATTTCACTATATTTTTTATTTGGCTCAGCGTGCGTTGTGAAATTTTTAAATTAAAAATCTGCTTGGGTGGGTACTATAAATTCTAATACAACAATAAAGAAATAAAAAATAGAAATAACAGATAAAATAAAAAAGCATAAAGGGTGGGGAATTAGAACAAATTTAAAAAAATAAAAGCCCCTTATAACTTTAAGAGGCTTTATATTTATAACTTATTTATAAATTATTCTTCAACTTTCAAATGAAGCTCTTCTAATTGGTCGGCATCAACAGTAGAAGGACAGCTGCTCATCAAACATTGTCCCTTCTGAGTTTTAGGGAATGCTATAACTTCTCTTATGCTGTCTTGTTTTTGTAATAACATTATAACTCTGTCTATACCAAAAGCCATACCGCACATAGGAGGAGCACCATATTTTAAAGCATCAAGTAAGAAACCAAATCTTATTTTAGCTTTCTCTTCATCTATGCCTAAAAGTTTGAATATAGTAGCCTGTACTTTGCTGTCATATATACGCTGACCGCCACCGCCTATTTCGTTACCGTTTAATACCAAGTCATAAGTATCACTTCTTACTTTTAAAGGCTCACTTTCAAGTATGGCAACATCTTCAGGTACTGGGGCAGTGAATGGGTGGTGAGTAGCTGATATTCTCTTTTCTTTGTGATCATATTCAAATAATGGAAACTCTACTACCCATAAGAAGTTTAATTTGTCTTTATCTATTAAATTTAATTTCTCAGCAACTCTTAATCTTAAATTACCTAAAGCATCGAATGTAACTTTTGGAGTATCAGCAACAAAAAATAATAAGTCGCCTTTTTCTGCTTTTGTAACTTCTAAAATTTTCTTTTGATTTTCTTCAGAGAAGAATTTAACAATGTTAGACTCAAGTCCGTTTTCAGTAACTCTCATCCAAGCAAGACCTTTAGCACCAAATATACCAACATATTTAGTAAAGTCGTCAATATCTTTTCTGCTTAATTTATCAACTCCGCCTTTAGCATTTAAACATCTTATTATAAATTTGTTTTCTAAAGCATTTTTAAATACTGCAAAATCACATCCTCTAACAGCATCTTCAACATTGATAAGTTTTAATTCAAATCTCGTATCAGGCTTGTCGCTTCCATACATTTCCATAGCATCATAATAATTTAATCTAGGGAATGGTGTAGGTAAATCAATGCCATAAACATCTTTAACTATATTATAAACAACTTTTTCCATTATAGATAAAAACTCATCAGTATTAAGGAAAGAAGTTTCAATATCAACTTGAGTAAATTCAGGCTGTCTGTCTGCCCTCAAATCTTCATCACGGAAACATTTAGCAACTTGATAATATCTCTCAAAACCGCCAATCATAAGTATTTGCTTAAATATTTGAGGAGATTGAGGTAATGCGTAAAAATCTCCAGCGTTTAATCTTGAAGGAACAAGGAAGTCTCTCGCTCCTTCAGGAGTGCTTTTATTTAATATAGGAGTTTCAACATCTATAAAACCATTATCAGCTAAATGTTTTCTAAAAGCATTAGTGATTTCAAATCTTTTATATAGGTTATTAAATACTTTATTTCTTCTTAAATCTAAATATCTGTATTTTAATCTTATATCTTCACCAGTATCAATATCATCTTCAAGCAAAAAAGGAGGAGTTTCAGAAGTATTTAAAAGCTCCATTTTCTCAACCATAACTTCTATTTCACCAGTAGGAATTTTAGGGTTAATCATCTCTTCGCTTCTTGCTCTTACTTTACCTTCAACGCTAATAACATATTCGCTTCTTAAATCTTGAGCGTTATTATGTGCTTCTTTGCTTATTTCAGGGTTGAATACTATTTGTACAAAACCTGTTCTGTCTCTTAAATCTACAAATATTACACCGCCATGATCTCTTCTTCTTAACACCCAACCGGCTAATTTCACTTCTTTACCGATATCGTCTTTTGTTAATATTCCATTATAGGCACTTTTAAAACGCATATTAGTTCCTCTTAAAAAAATTATTTATTTGATTATTAAAAATAAGTTATACTTCTTTTAGTTTGAATAAACATGATGATTATATTATATATAAGTATAAAAATCAATAATTAAAAATACTTAATTTAACGGCATATAGATGTTTGGAGGTTTTAATATTAAAAATATATAGTATTGTTATATTTTATGTAATAAAAACTTGAATTTAGTGAAAATATGTTCTATATTAAACTACAAATAATAAAAACTAAATATATTTTAATAAAAGGATTTTTATGGAGTCATTTTTTAAGAGCGATGCTAGTATTTTAGCTATTATTTTTTTGATAACTTCATTAGCATTATTAGGTCAGCAGACAAAATTAGGTAAAATTTTAGGACCTGCTTTAAGCGTAATATTATTGGGTATATTTTGTACGAATATAGGATTAACCCCTGTGGATCATAATGTATATGGTGTATTTTTTACATATTGTGTTCCTTTGTCTATTTCTATAATACTAATGGGTGTGGATATTAAGGCTTTATTAAAATTATCAAGAGAACCTTTTATAGCTATGCTTGTTTCTGTTCTTAGTGTTTCTTTTTTGGCTTTTCTTTTCGGATTGATATTTGCGAGAGAGATAGAAGATGGGTGGAAAGTTGCTGGAATGTTTGTAGGAAGCTATACAGGCGGAAGTCCGAATTTAACTGCTATAGCTACTGCATTAGGAACGAGCAGAGAAGCAATAGCTGCTGCCAATGCTGCTGATTATGTAGTTGGTACACCTGCTGTTATTTTTTATATGTCTCTTCCTCCTATATTAAAGGCATCAAAATTGTTTAATAAAGTTTGGCCTTATTCTTTTACAGAGGAAGAACTTGCCAAAGATGATGGTCAGGGTGAGTTTTTAGGAAACAAGGAATGGAGCATTAAAGAGATTTCTTCATTAATAGCAATAGCAATGATAATAGTTGCGGTGTCCACTTTTGTAAGCCAATATTTTCCAGATAGTTTTAAAGGCTCTGCAAGAATAATCTTAATAAGTACAATTTCTTTGATATTATCAAGATTCCCATTTATAAGAAAACTTAGGGGTAATAATGATTTGGGGCTATTTTTCTCATTGCTTTTCCTCACAGTGTTAGGTCTTACAATTAATTTAAAAGGTTTTTTAAGTTCCACACTATATATAACAATATTCTGTGCTTTAATAATAATATTTTCTATGATTTTCCAATGGGTTGTTTCGAGAATATTAAAGATAAAATATCAGTATGTATTATTAGCTACTGTTGCAGCTGTTTGGGACGGACCAACTTCGGCTTTGGTTGCAGGAGGAGCAAAGTGGAAATCTTTAATGTCTATTGCGATTATAATGGGTGTTATGGGAGGTATTTGCGGAAATTATTTGGGAATCACTGTTGCTTTTTTAATTAAAAATGCGTTAGGATTATAAAAGATTATATAGTTGTTTTATTGAATTTTGATGGTTTGGCATTATATGTAAAAATGTTTGTATTTTTTGATAAATATAGTTTTTATATAGAATGTAAAACCCATTATTTATATTTTTTAATATATTTAATTTTTGTAAATAAATTTCAGATTAGTTTAAAATCTAAACAGATTATAATCTATTATATAAATTTTAATATATGTAATATTGACAATAATCAATTTTTTTGTACTATATTATAATACAATAAAATTGAAGGATAAGAAGATAAATAAAAAAAGATTAGACAATAAAGTAAAGTTTAAAGATTATGATGCATATATTTCCATTTGCGGTGCAGAGGATAAAAATCTTCAAGCTTTAGAGAATAAATTTAATGTTTCAATATATCCTAAGGGAAATGAATTAACAATAGAGGGTAATTATTCAAATATAGAAGATACTCTCAAGGTAATATATATACTTAAAGACATGTATATTTCTAATACCGAGATTTCTTTAGAAAAAGTTATTAATATATCGGACAATATATTTAAAGAACGTGAGAGTTCTTTAATTAACATGCGTATAAAACTTCCATATCTTGGAAGAAACATAGAGATGAAAACAATATCTCAGGGTGAATATTTAGAGAAGATGATTTTTAATGATATAGTTTTTTCTACGGGTGCTGCGGGCACTGGTAAAACATTTCTTTCGGTTGCTTATGGTATAAGTTTGCTTGCAGAAAATAAAATAGAGCGTATGATAATAACAAGACCTGTTGTTGAGGCAGGGGAGAGTTTGGGATATTTGCCGGGGGATTTTAAAGAGAAGATTTCACCATATATGAGACCTGTATATGACGCCTTGTATAGTCTTTTGTCTAGTGATATAATATTAAAATACACAGAAGAGAACAAAATAGAAGTTGCTCCTTTAGCTTATATGAGAGGAAGAACTTTAAGCAGGGCTTTTATAATACTTGATGAGGCACAGAATACTACAGTTGCACAGATGAAGATGTTTTTAAGCAGGATTGGTGAAAAGTCTAAGGCTGTTATTACTGGTGATATTAGTCAGAGTGATTTGCCTAAGAATGTAAAATCTGGCTTGGAGCATTCTATTAAAATATTAAAAAATATAGAAGGCATAGCTTTTCATTATTTTGATAAAAAAGATGTGATAAGGCATAGGTTAGTTTCTAAAATATTAGAAGCCTATGATAATGCTGATAATATAAATGTGTAAAATTAATGGATAAAATTTATTATGAACACGAATAAAAAAATTATTAAATCTATAATTAATAAAACTCTCAATATGGAGAGAATATTTCAATTATTAATAGCATTAATTTTGTATATAATAACATTAGTTTTAGTATTTCCAACTTATATGCAAAAAATTACAATACCGTCTATTGGTGAAACTGTAAAAGAGCCGTTGATTGCAAAAAGCAACATTAAATATAAAAATGTTGAAGAAACTCAAAGATTAATAACATATTTGCAAGCCAATGTAAGACCTATATTTGAAATGCCTGAGAGCATACAAAAAGAATCTTTATTAAAAGTCAGCAATATGTTTAATTTTATTGGAAGTTTTGATACTAATAATGTTTCTCTTGATGAGATGTATGAGGCTGTAACATCTAAATATAATTTAAATATCAATAAGACAATTTTCTCTAATGCTATTGTTAATAAAGATAATATTGGATATGAGGCAAAAGTTGTAGATACGCTTAAAAGTTTATTTGAAGTTGGGATAATATCTAAAAGGAATTTAACTCCTGAAACTTTAAGATTGATACTTAATAATGGCATATTTATTTATAAGTATAATGATTATGTTGTTGAAGAGAGAATAGCTGCAAAAAACAGAATATTCTTCTTAGAAAATTTAAGAAACGAAATTAGCTCTATTTTAGGAAATAGATATAATGATTTGAATGTATTTCATATCAATACAATATCTTCTATAATAAATGTTTTTTTGGTGGATAATTTAATTTATAATTCTGAGAAGACGCAGGAGGAGATAAATAAGATTCAATTATCTGTAGAGCCTATATATACAACAATAAAAGCTGGTTTTCCAATATTAGAAGAGGGAGAAAGGGTTACAGAGGATAAGGTAAAGCTTTTAAAATATATTTTAGATAATAGCAGTTTTTTTGAGTACAATATAAGGAATTTGATAGGTCAGGGATTATTTATATTGATGCTATTTGCTTTTGTGGGATACATTATTTTTAAATATAAAATAGAGTTTTACACTAATTTTAAGAATTTTATTTTATTTTCGCTTGAATATTTGCTTATTATTTCTATAGCATATTTTATAAGCAATTATGTATCAGATAAACTTATAAATATACCTTTTTATATATACACTTTTATACCAATGTTTTCTATGCTCAATACTTTGCTTGGGGCAAGAAGAGGAATTTCGGCTATTGTAACTGTATGTATTACTCTTTTAGCTGCCAATATGGTGCAGGCTGATGTATATGAGTTTTTCTCGCTATTTGTAATATCTATGATAACTTCTATTGCCACTAAGAAAATTAATAACAGAAATGGTGTTTTGTGGTTGGGTATTCAAATAGGAGTATCTTTAAGCATAGTATCATTAATTAATGCATTTATTGCTGATGATTTTAGCTTTAATTATATGATTTTTGTATTTGCTTTTGCAAGCGGTTTAATACAGGCAATACTTGTTATGATTATTCTTCCTATTTGTGAATATTTGCTCGAAACAGCTACTATATTCAGACTTCAGGAGTTGGCAGATTTGAACAACCCTCTTTTAAGGCAGCTTCAAATCAATGCTCCGGGCACTTATCACCATTCTATTAATATGGCTAATTTGGTAGAAGCTATAGCCGATGAAATAGGAGAAGATGGAAGATTAGCCTGCGTATCTGCATATTATCATGATATAGGTAAAATAGAAAATCCATTATACTTTATAGAAAATACAAATAAAAATGATAATAGACATAATAAATTAAAGCCTACTTTATCTGCTGCAATAGTAAAATCGCATGTTCGTTTTGGGGTGGAAATAGCAAAAAAATATAGGCTTCCGAAAGAGATAATAGCAGCCATAAAAGAGCATCATGGCACTAGTTTAATAAAATATTTCTATGCTGATGCCTTAAAAGAAGACCCAGATATAGATGTAAGTTTATTTACTTATGGCGGACCAAAGCCTCAATCTAAAATTACTGCTATTTTAATGATATTAGATTCTATAGAGGCAGCAAGCAGAACTATAGATAATCCTACCAAAGAAAAATTATCTTCACTCATAGACAGCATAGTAAAAAGTAAAATGACAGAAGGCGAATTGAATGACAGCGGACTTACATTGCAGGATATTGAAACTATTAAGAGAATAAGTTTACAGAAAATTTTGATTTCGTTGCATGAAAGAATAAAATATCCAGAGCTTCCAAAAGATATAGGCAAAGATAATAATAAAAACGAAAAGACAGAAAAAGCAGAAAACACCGAAAAAAATACTAAAACAGATATTAAAAAAGTTTCAAAAACTAAAGAAAGATTTATTAAAAATGACGGCATAAAAAAAGATGCTGTCAATAAAGATAAAGTAAAGAAATAGTATGAAGAATGTTCATGTTTTTAACAATACTGATTATGATATTGATTTAAATATTTATAGATATTTTTTATATCATGCTGTAAAAGCTGCCAATATTGATGGGGAAGTAAATTTAGTTTTTTCTGATGATGATTATATAAGAGGATTAAATAAGCAATTTAGAAATAAAGACAAAGCAACAGATGTATTAACTTTTCCTATGGGAGAAGCTAATGACGGCGGAGATATTGTTATTTCTTATGAATGGGTTTTAGATAGATATAATGAAGATAAAATAAAAATGACTATTATAAAATTGATAGTTCATTCTATACTTCATTTGCAAGGCATACATCATAATTATACAGAAAAATCTCTTAAAAAAAATTATAAAAAAATGAGAGAATTATATAAAAAAGTAATTGAACATATAAAAGGGAATTATAATAATGCCAATAAAAAAAATACTAAAAAAAATAGTTAAAAAAAATAAAGATAATACTAATGAGAAAAGTCATTATATTAATTTAAGTTTATTAACAGAAGAAGAGAGAGAGATTGTAATAAATACTATTGAACTTAAAAGCAAGAATGTAAAAGACATCATGATACCGAGAGTTGATGTAAATATGCTTCATATAGATACAAGCTATGAGAAGGTGATTAAGGCTTTTAACAAAGATAGAAACTCGAGGATACCGGTTTATAAAGATGGTATAGATGATATTGTTGGTGTGCTTTATGTTAAGGATTTAGTGGATATTGATGAAAAAACTTTTAATTTGAAGAAGATAATACACAAGGCTTTTTTTGTTCCTATATCAATTTCGCTTATGGAGCTTTTAAAGAATTTTAGAACTAAGCAGATTCATATTGCTATGGTTGTTGATGAGTACGGCGGATTTTCTGGGATTGTTAGTATGGAAGATGTACTTGAGGAGATTGTAGGAGATATTCGAGATGAGTTTGATGAGGAAGATGATGATGAAGTGAAGAGTAATGATGATGGAAGTTTTTTAGTTGATGCGAGAATGAGGATAGATGAAATTAATAAATATGGAATACTTCCGGATATACCAGATGATGATGCGGATACTGTTGGAGGATTTTTATTTTCTTATCTTGGAAGGCTTCCAAAGAGAAATGAGGCTATTAAATATAATGGTTATTCTTTTACTGTTGTTGGAAAGAGCGGAAATATTGTTACAAAGATTAGAATAGAGAAACTAAGCAAGGAAGCCCAAGAAAAAATAGAAAATTTAGAAAATAATGAAGAAACTGAAAAATGAATATATATGAAATTAAAGAAAGAGATGAAATTATTATAGATAAATTATACAAATTATGGGAAAGTTCTGTAAGGTATAGTCATTTGTTTTTAAGTGAAGATGATATAAAAAATATTTCAAAGTATGTAAAGCCTGCCATAATTAATATAAAGCATTTAATTATAGCTGAATATGATAATAAGATTATAGGTATGATGGGAATAGAAAATCAAGTATTAGAAATGCTTTTTTTATATCCAATGAGCATAGGCAAGGGTTTTGGGAGAGCTTTAATAGAATATGGTATAAATAATTATGGTATAAAAGAAGTTACAGTTAATGAACAAAATACAAATGCATTAGACTTCTATAAACATATTGGATTTAAAGCTTATAAAAGAAATGAATATGATGAATTAGGAAACAATTTTCCTATTATATATATGAAGTTATAATTTGTATATTCATAGCTAAGCATCTTATATAATATTCTAAATATATGCATTAATTTATTTTTTATTTCTCTTGCATATAGACTTGCTGTTATAAGTTTCTTGATGTATATGAAAATTTTTTATGATTACTGTTTTTAATTAAAAATAATAAATCAATAAATAATTCAATATTAAAACGGCTTTACAAAAAGTGTTTATTTTAGTATAATTATCTAAGTATAGTTTTAGGGAGAAATAATAAATGACAGACAAAAAATTTTATATCACAACTCCAATATATTATCCTTCAGATTATTTACATATAGGACATTGTTACTGTACCATAGCAGCAGACACTATGGCAAGATATAAAAAGATAATGGGTTATGATGTTTATTTCTTAACAGGAACCGATGAACATGGAGAAAAGATTCAAAGAAAGGCAGAAGAAGCTAAAACTACTCCCAAAGAATATGTTGATAACATTGTAGATGCTACAAAAAAATTGTGGAAAAGACTTCATATAGATTATAGTCATTATATAAGAACAACAGATGATTATCATGAAAGAAGAGTACAGAATATATTTAAACAGCTTTATGATAAAGGATATATTTACAAAGGTTCATATAAGGGGCTTTATTGTGTAAGCGACGAAGCATTTTTTACAGAGAGTCAGGTTGTAAAAAAAGATGATGGAAAATGTTACTGCCCTGATTGTGAGAAAGAATTAGAGTATAAAGAAGAGGAATGCTATTATCTTAAACTTTCTGAGTTTGGAGATTGGCTTATAAATTATTATAAGGAACACCCAGAGTTTTTAGAGCCTAAAGAGAGACAAAACGAGATGCTTAAAAACTTTTTGCTTCCCGGTCTTGAGGATTTAGCTGTTACTCGTAAAGGCTTAAATTGGGGTATACCTTGCCCTATAGATAATGAGCATAGTATATATGTATGGATTGATGCTTTATCAAACTATATCACAGCTTTAGGCTATAGTGAAGAAGATGAGCTATATAAAAAATATTGGCCTTGTGATGTTCATTTTGTTGGTAAAGAGATTGTTCGTTTCCATGCTATTATATGGCCTATAATGCTTAAAATGCTTGATATACCGCTTCCAAAAAAGGTATTTGGTCATGGTTGGGTGCTTTTTGATGATGGTAAGAAGATGAGTAAGAGTAGGGGTAATGTTGTTGATCCTAATACTTTGATAGATAAATATGGCGTTGATGCTTTAAGATATTTCCTTATGAGAGAGATTAATTTTGGTGTTGACGGGTTTTATTCACAAGAACTGTTCTTAAAGAGAATTAATAGTGATTTGGCTAATGATTATGGCAATTTATGGCATAGAATTAGCTCTATGCTTGGAAGATATTTTAATGGTGTTCTTCCAGAAGAGGTTGAGAGTGTTTATTCTGACAGAGAGAGAGAATTAAAAAAGGCAGTGCTTACTTTAGATGCTAATGTAGAATCTGCTTTAGACAGTTTTAAGTTTCAAGAGGCTTTGTTTAACATTTGGGAAGTTATAAAAATGGTGAATAAATATGTTGAAGAGAGTGCTCCTTGGAATCTTGCTAAAGATGAAACTAAAAAAGACCATTTAGCTAATGTTATGTATATATCTTGTCAGGCATATTATATAGTAACTGCTTATTTACAGATATTTTTTGTGGAAACTCCTAAAAAGGTATTTAATAGATTAGGTCTTGGAGACAGTGTGCCTTTGGAAGATGCTAAGAAGTGGGGCTCTTTAAAAGCTGGTATAAAGGTAGAAAAAGGAGAGCCTTTATTTAATAGATATGATATAGAAAAAGAGATAGGTGCTTCTTTAGAAGAAAACAAAAAAGAAGTTAATCCGCCTAAAGAAGATAAACATAAGCCTTATATAGAAAAAGAAGATTTTGAAAAGTTAGAATTATTAACTGCTACAATAGTTATTGCTGAGAAAGTTGAAAATGCTGATAAGCTTTTAAAGTTTGTAGTTGATATAGGCGGAGGCGAGCAGAGAGTAGTAGTTTCTTCTATTGCTGAGTATTATAAACCAGAGGATATGGTTGGAAAGACTGTGCTTTATCTTGCTAATTTAAAACCTAAGAAGTTTAGAGGGGTTAATTCTCATGGTATGCTTCTTTTGGCAGATAACGGAGAGACTCTTTCTCTTATGGTAACAGAGAAAGGTTTTAAATCTGGATGCGAAGTAAATTAAATATAAAAAAATGAAAAATAAAACTTTTAATGAAAGCAAATTAAGAAAAAAGCTTCAAAAAAATAAACTAAATCAAAAACAAAAAAAATTAATAAAGAAAACAGTATTATATTTTTTGTTAATAATATTCATTATTGGTGTTGGTTTTGTTTTTAATAAAGCTAAGGTTTTGAGAGTTGAAATAAGAGGGCTTAAATTAATAGCACCTATTACTGTGATAGAAAATTCTAATTTGAGCGATTATAATAATAAAAGTTTATTTTTTATACCAAAAAAAGAGATAAAACAAAGAATAGAAAAAAATATCATACTTCAAGTAGAAAGCATAAAAGTATCTTTTCCAGATTTACTAATTATAAACATTAAAGAGAGAGAGACTTTATTTTTAGCAGAATCTCAAAATGGCATATACGAAATTACTGATGACGGTTATATTATAAGAAATTCATCTATTTATAATTATGATGTTCCATATATTACAGGTTTAACCATTACTTCAACAAATGAAAAAATAGAAAACGATTATACAAAATATTTAAGAAGCGTTTTATATGAATTAAAAACTAATAACTATGATATATATAATCTTATTTCAGAGATAAATGCTTTTGGAAAGGATTTAATACTTTATCCGAGGGGCTATCAGGTTCAGGTGATATTAGACAAATATGTTACTGCTAATAAATTTGTTGATCTTGCGGCAATATTAAAAACGGTGCATGACCAGGCTACTTTAACTTATAGAATAGATTTTAGATTTAATGAAGCTATAATTAATTAAGGTTTATATTTATGAGAGTATCAGCAAAACATATTGATAAATTAGAAGACGATGAAGTTTTTGTATTTGGAAGCAACACAGAAGGTATGCATGCAGGCGGTGCGGCAAGAATGGCTATGGAATGGGGAGCTATATATGGCAAGGCTTTTGGTCTTCAGGGTAAAACTTTTGCTATTCCTACGGTTGATTATAGAAGAAGCGGAAAGATGGGTGTTGATGAAATAAAAAAATATGTTGATGAGTTTTTAGATTTTACTATAAAAAACAAAGATAAAAAATTTCTTGTTACAGAGATAGGCTGCGGCATAGCGGGATTTAAAGTATCAGAAATAGCTCCTTTATTTAGAAAGGCATTAGAATATAATAATGTGTATTTGCCTGAGAGATTTATTAATTATTTAAAAGAGAATAATTGATATACTAAAAATTTTAACTTAGTAAAAAATAGAAGTATTATTTTATATTTTATTAATATTCCAAATATATAAAGCTAAAGCACTTGCACTTTTTGCAACTTTTTGCGGCGGGAAAAAGTTGAATAAAATAAAAACCTACATAATATAAAAAAAATTATTTGTTTAAATTAATATATTTGCATGGCTTTGCCCCCTGCGAAGCGTGCCCGTAGGGTAGCACCCCAGTTCTTTTACCGAGTAGGTACCTTTCGGTATTGGTATAAAAGAACCAAAAGAACTGCATTTTTATTATAAATTTTATAATTTAATTGTGCATTAAAATGCACTCCTCCGCACGACTAAGAAGTTATAATTAAAGCATAGCATTACTGTGCGGCAAGGTGGTACAGCTCGTACGTGGGAAAAAGTTGAATAAAATAAAAAATTATAAAAATTAAATATTATAACAAAACACAATCAATTATATTTTATTCCTTATCCTTTATAACATTGAAATGTATAAAAGACATCATATTTAAAAATACATATAATATCATCAAACTAGCAATTACAAGCTCTATTATAGCAACATATCTCCATATATAATAATATTCTCCTCCAATAGATTTTGAATAGTTAGCAAATTTCAAAAGAGCCTGTGCACCTATTGCAAGAGGGAAAGTGTATGCTGCAAATAACGGTATAAACTTTATTCTAAAAGCTTTTATTAAAGATAAATAAACTTTAAATGTTGTAATTAAACCTAATGCTAAAAACAAATTAAGTATAGCAGTGTTGTATGTTTGAAATGCAGTTAAATATCCGCATAAACATAAATTAGCAGGTGCCCCCATTACAGCGAAAGCAGGAAACTTATCTTCAGCTAAAGGTTCATGGAAAATAATTCTATAGAAAATAAAAGGAAACATTATTATATATATAACCATTCCTATATAAACTATATACTGTGATAAAGTAGGAAAACCCATAGCACTTCCGCTTACAGAAGCTACAACTATACCAATAGGCGGAACAAACCAACTTGGCACCATATTATGTCTGTCTTTTAAGTTTATTCTATGAGCTATAAAAGTGATTGCAAATATTGTATGTATCACTATAGCTGTAAGCCACATAGCAATACCAAGCGGTCTTATAAATTGTACTACAGAGCTTGATATTACCATAATAGCCATATCTAAAGTAGGTATTGTGCTCCCTGCTACTGGGTGCTCTAAGTCTTTAATAAATGCTTTGAAAGATGAAAATATTTTTGTTATTATTGTAAGTATTAATACAGATGATATTATAGCTCCAATGTATGCAAAATATTTTTTTCCTGTAAATATAGTCCAAGCGTTGAATATACCGCCTACGCCAAGTGCTAAACCTGTAAGTGCTGTAGGCATTTTGTTTATTTTGTTTATCATAATAAAATTAAAAAAGAATTATAATAATAATTCTTAACTCCTTATATTGTGTAAAAATATTATATATTAAAAATCAGAAAAAATCTATTTTTTAATTGCTATAAATATGTTTAGGAGCCATACATATTGCACGTTTTTTAGTTTAAAAAAAGCAGGTATTCCTTATAATTTAATTAACT